>JAHJDG010000078.1 GCA_018812265.1 bacterium
CGGCTGAGAAGCATTTCGAGGTTCACCCGCCGGGCGTTGATAACGCGGGGCGTGTCGGTGTGGATGGAGAGACCTTCCCAAACGGCATAGTTGCAGGCCGTCACCACCTTGGTCCAGCCCGCTTGGTTGCTCGCTTCCACCACACAAATCCGGCAGGCCGCATAGGGTTCGATGTGCGGGTAGTAACACAGCGTGGGAATCCTGATCCCCAACTGATTCGCCGCCTCGAGAATATAGGTTCCCGCTTCGACCTCAATCGGCTGTTCGTCAATGGTAATCCTGATTTTGGCCATGAGCTGATCTCCTATGCTACAGCTGCCGTACGTTTCTTGAGCGGTTGCCACTTCTCTTTGGCTCTCAGTTGGACGATATCTCCCCCGCCGCGCTTGACACGCTTAATGCTGTCGAACCGGCACACCTGATAGCAGGCCCCGCACTGAATGCACTTGGCCTGATCTATCACGTGCAGCTCTTTCGTCTTCCCGGTGATCGCGTCGGTCGGGCACGGTTCGAAGCAGACGTGGCAGCCGGTGCAGGTCTCGTCAATGGCGTGCGAGACCAGCTCCTTGCAGACGCCGGCCGGACAACGCTTGTCTTGAATGTGAGCGAGATATTCGTGCCGGAAGTAGCGCAGCGTGGACAGCACCGGATTGGGCGCGGTCCCGCCGAGCTGGCAAAGGCTCGTGTCAATCATCACCTGCGAGACTTCTTCGAGAGTGTCGAGATCCTTCGTCTCGCCCTTGCCATCGGCAATGCGTTTCAGCACGGCCAGGATAATCTGCAATCCTTCCCGGCAGGGCAGACACTTGCCGCAGCTTTCCTCCTGCAGGAAGTTGAAGAAGTACTTCGCCATGTCCACCATGCAGGTGTCCTGATCCATGACGATCATACCGCCCGAACCCATCATCGAACCGGCTTTGGTCAATTCGTCGAAGTCCACCGGCAAGTCCAGGAGGCTGATCGCTTCTTCCTCCTCCCGAATATCGCCGTGCGCGACCAGACTCTCATGGATCTCCGGCTCGCCGCTCTCCACGATCAGCGTACCGCCCGAGGGTCCGCCGGTCTGAACGGCTTTGAACTTCTTGCCGCGCGGACATCCGCCGCCGATATCGTAGATGATCTCGCGGAGGGTAATCCCCATCGGCACTTCCACCAGTCCGGTGTTATTGATGTTGCCGGTCAGAGCGAAGACCTTGGTGCCCTTGGAACTCGCCGTGCCGATACTGCTGAACCACTTCGCGCCCTTCTCGATGATCAGCGCGACGCTGGCCCATGACTCCACGTTATTAATCAGCGTGGGCAATCCGAACAGTCCGGCTTCGGCCGGATAAGGAGGCCGCGGCCGCGGAGTGCCGATGTTGCCTTCAATCGAAGCGATGAGCGCCGTCTCCTCGCCACATACGAACGCTCCGCCGCCCCGCGAGACCTCGATATCGAAGTCAAATCCGCTGCCGAGAATATTCCGGCCCAGCAGGCCGTATTCCCGGGCGGTGCCGATGGCGTAAGTGAGGTTTTTGACGGCCAGTGGATATTCGTTGCGTACGTAAACGAATCCCTGATGGGCGCCGACCGCATAGCCCCCGACGACGATGCCTTCAATAATCGAATGGGGATTGCCTTCCAAGAGCGAACGATCCATGAACGCGCCGGGATCGCCTTCGTCGGCATTGCAGATGATGTATTTGGTTTCCGCCTTGGCTTCACGACAGGCCGCCCATTTCTTGCCCGTGGGGAAACCGGCGCCGCCTCGTCCGCGCAGGCCCGAATCCAAAACCTCCTGAACCACTTCCTCCGGCTTCATGTTGAACAAGGCCCTGACCATGCACTGATAGCCGCGCAGGATGAAGTAGTCTTCGATGGAGTTGGGATCCATGACCATGTTCAGACCCAGCAGCAGTCGCATCTGCTTCTTGTAGAACGGAATCTCGTGCTCGTAGGGGATTACTTGCTTGGTCTGCGGGTCTTTATAGAGCAGTTTGTTGACCAGCTTCCCGCCCTTGATCGTCTGATCTACAATCAGCTTGACGTCCGATGGCGAGACTTTCTGGTAAAAGACTCCCAGCGGGTACACGGCCACCAGCGGCCCGCGTTCGCAGAAGCCGTGGCATCCCGTGGTCTTCAGTTCCACCACGTTTTCCAGGCGGCTCTCGGCCAGCGCTTCCCGAAAGGCCGCCGTTACGGCGGAACAACCGCAGGCCAAACAGCCGGTCCCCGAACACACATTGATGACGGTCCGGCTGTTGTCCCGCTGCTTCAGAAGACGCTCCCGCAAATGGTTGAGAGCTTCGGGTGAGGTAAGTCTTTCTGGGCTCACGCTGTCTCCTCCACCGTTTCCTTGACGGATACGTGCTTGCCACGCAGCTTATCCAGAACCGCGGCCATCTTCATAACGGTCATGTTCCCGTGATACTCGTCATCCACCGTAACCAACGGGCCGAGCGCGCACGCGCCCAGACAATTCACCGTCTCGTAGCTGATCTCGCCGTCGGGCGTCGTTTCCCCGGGAGCGATCCCTATGTTTCGGGTGATGTCATCCACGATCACGGTCGCCTGACGCACGTGACAGGCGGTGCCGGTGCAGACGCAGATGTGGTGTTTGCCTTTGGGGGTGAGGCTGAACGCCCGATAGAACGTGGCCACCGCGTAGACCTGAGCGATGGGCAGCACCATCTTCTCCGCCACCAGCTTGAGCGCCTCCACCGGCAGGTAACGATAGTGCTTTTGCACGTCCTGCAGAGCCATGATCAGCCCGACCGCTTTACCGCCATAGCGATTGACGATAGCACTGATCGTGTGCTCCAAATCGTAGGTTTCGTGGGCAGCAGAGCGCATGGCTATTTGACTCCTTCCTTTTCCGGCAGACGAACCTGCTCGGGTTTGGGTCGGGCTCTGGTGAGAGAAGCAATGTCGTGCTCAGGACCCAGCGACCGCGGACGGCGCGCCTTCAGACGGCGGCCCTCCTTGAAAACCGTGTCCCCCAGAATCAGCGCGCGATCCAGCGGGAACGGCTGCGCCGGACAGGCTTCATAGCACGAACCGCAACTGTTGCAGAGACTGGTGTCCACGAAGCGCGCCTTCTTGCGAACCTTGACGTTGAAGTTCCCCACGTAGCCGTGTACTTCCTCGACTTCCGCCAAGGTCAGAAGGCGGATATTAGGGTGCTTGCCCACTGATACCATCTTGGGAGTGAGAATGCAGGCGGCACAGTCGAGAGTCGGGAAGGTTTTGTCGAAGCTCGCCATGTGACCGCCGATGGACTCGGTCTTTTCCACCAGAATCACTTCAAATCCGGCGTCGGCGATCTGCAGCGCGGCCTCGATTCCGGCGATGCCGCCTCCCACGATCATCACCCGCTTGGTGACGTCAATGCGGCGCATCTCGAGCGGCTTCTGGAACTTCACGCGGGCCACGGCGCCGTTGATGAGCGCGCGGGCCTTGCCCGTGGCCGCGCCATAGTCGGCGGTGACCCAGCTCACCTGCTCGCGGATGTTCACCATGTCGAACAGGTAGCGGTTGAGTCCACCACGCTCGCAGGCCGCGCGGAACGTCAGCTCATGCATGAGCGGGCTGCAAGCCGCCACAATCACGCGATCCAGCTTCTGTTCCTTGATATCGGCGATGATCATTTCCTGGCCCGGCTCGGAGCACATGAATTTGTAGTCCCGCGAGACCACCACGTCCGGAGCGCCTTGCATCTGCTTGGCGATCTGCACCACGTCCACCATCTTGGCGATGTTGGTTCCACAGTGACAGACGTAAACCCCGACGCGGCAGGCGGGAGCTTTGCCGTTGCCTTGGGTTCGCTCGTCGCTCATGCCGCCACCTCAACAGCTTGCTTGGATTTCATCTTGGGTTGGGCCAGTTTCACCAGCAATGTATCCAGCCCGAGTTTCCGCGGATCAATCCCCAACGCCATCCCGATGAGTTGCGTAAAGTACACCACCGGCAGGTTGTGCTTCGTGCCGTAGCGTTCGTTGATCTTCGGCTGGTATGCTTCGAGGTTCATCTGGCACAGCGGGCAAACCGTGACAATACAATCGGCCTGACGAACCTCGGCCGCCCGCAGCAGGTTGTTGTTCAGGTCCAACGCGACGTCCTCGAACGTGGTCATCAGCATTCCGCCGCAGCAACGGACCTTGCACGGATATTCGACAATCTCGGCTCCCAACGCTCCCAGCAGTTCATCCATCGTCGTGGGATCGTCCATATCGTCGAACTGCTTGTCGGGGCGGACGATCTGACAGCCGTAATAGGGGGCGATTTTCAGCCCGTCGAAGCGGAAGGGAGCCGCTTCGGTGATTTTACGGATGCCGCAGTCATTGACCAGAATGTCGAGGGGGTGCCGCACTTTGATCGGCTTGTCGTAGGACAGTTTGGCCGCGTTCAGAGCTTCGTTGATCTTGATCCGCGACTTGGGATCCCATTCAAGATAGTGATTGGTCTTGTGCAGAATCGTGTAGCAGCTGCTGCAGGGAGCGCAGATATCGCAGCCCATGTTCTGAGCCAAGGCCAGATTGCGGGCGCTCACCGAGTAGCCGACCAGCTTGTTGACCGACATGTACATCGTGGCCCCGCAGCAGTTCCAGTCTTCGATCTCGCGCAGCTTGACGCCGAGCGCCGCAAAAATCTCGCGACACGACTGATCATACGGCTTGGCCGTGTATTCGAGGCTGCATCCGGGGTAGTACGCGAACTCCATCAGGCACCCTCCAATTGATTGGCGCGGTCAATGATGGCCCGCACCTCATGCACCTTTTTAATGACGCTGGGCTTGATGGACATTCGACCTCTCTTCAATAGCGAGAGACCGAAGCCCGCATTGGCAAAGAGCTTCTTAGGATCGGTTTTCAGAAAATATGTTGCGCCCAGCCCCATCTCGAAGTTGCGGCCGTATTTGTACACGTTTCCGATGAACGCTTTGGACAGCGCGTGGACGGGGAAGTCGTCGGGGTAGATTTTCTTTTCCATCGCCAGCCGTTTCAGCGCGTACAGAAGATCCGTTACCCGGATATCCTCGGGGCAACGAACGGTGCACGAGTAGCAGGACGCGCAGATCCAGATGGTACGGCTCCGTAGAATCTCATCGAGCAGTCCGGCCCGGAACATCGCCACCGTTTGCCGCGGGGTGATGTCCATGGCATACGAAACCGGGCAGGTTCCGGTGCAGGTTCCGCATTGGATGCAGTTCTTGATGCGCTCACCATTGGGAATGCCCGCTACTTCCTTCCAGAAGGCGTCGCGCAGTTCCGCTTCTTTTCGTCGGGCTTCTCGTTTTGGAATAGGTCCAAGTGTTTCCGGCATGTAGCCTCCGGGATTCGGATCCAAGCTCCTATTGGGCAATCTTTTGAAAAGGCCTGTCAGAGGGGGTGAAGCCGAGGGGGAATGGGAAGAAATTCACAAAGCGTCGTGAATTTAACCGACTTCCCGGGAAGAGCTCAGCGAGTGACACCCTCAGAACTTGCCGGTTTTCATCCAGTTAGTGGATAACCCGACAATCATATCGGCAAAGAATATAAAGAAGAATCCTCAGAAATGCAAGCCATAATGAGAAAGAACTCACAACTTAGTTTCTGTGTGGGAAAGGATTTACATTCACTTGGAGACCTAATTGTCCGGCTCGGAGGAGAGGCGGGATTTCTTCCGATTCTCGGACCTTTCTCGCCCGCGATATTTGTAGCCGTGGGGTCAAGTTCCACCGGGCGACTTCTCCGTCCGTAACTCGGAAGAAAAGCGGAAAGGAAGAATCTGAAAGTGGAAAGCAGTACTTGTTTTCCCCCACTTCGCGGGGAGGACGGAAGGGGGTATGAGGAACCGATGGCCTTTGACGATTCGTTTTTCTGAGTGAAGAAGCTGACGACCCCCTTCTAACTTCCCCCATGAAATGGGGGAAGAATCGATCTCCTTCCCCCCTTCCGTCCCCCCACAAAGTGGAGGGAAATGAAGTCCGGTCTTCATCCTTCATCCCTCCGCCTTCATCCTTCGCCCAAAACTTCATCGTCATCCCCGACGATGTGACGAAATACGTCCCGCCCCCCGCCTGACAACGAAAGGCGAACTCCCCCTCCCACTGCCCCAGATTGGGAACGAAGCACGCCGGCCCGAGGGCGAAGGATAGAATCGGGATAAGCAGCAGAGTACCAAGAGCAAGTCGCATGGGAATCCTCACTCCGTGGTGATGATCCATCTTCCTGCAATATACCCGAGCCGCAAACGAAGAGCAATAAATCGAGTTCGCATCTGCAATGATGATTGTCATAGCAACCGGAAGCATCACTTAATATATTGTTAAAGTTGAATTTCTCTTGACTTTGGGCGGGGCGGAGGCTATATTATGTACGTAGCCTACTTAGTCTGGTAAGCAGTCTGGACGATTTCCACCATCACCCTTGCAATACGTCTAAGCTGCTGAAATACCATGAGAAACAGCTTCATCATCCGAGCCATTGTGACGGCCGCCGCCCTCTGCGGATGCTTGGCAGTTCTCCACCTGATCGGAGGATGGCGGAAATCCCCCAGTCCGGTTGCTGAACTCACGGCTGCAACGCCGCCCCACCATAGCCTCATTCTGCCCTCCAAAGGTGATTCCATACCGCCCCTTAGAATCGAAAGCCTGCCATTTGTCGCTTTCGATAACACCTGCTACAGCAACACGCAAGCCGATCTTTCGAGCTGCACGGGGATGCTCTCGGGCGGCGAAGTGCGCGAATACCGAGTTGTTCTCGAACAAGTGATGGGCTTGCAGATCGAAGTGGAACCGCGCGATCCCGATCTCGATTTGAGTTTCGCGGTGTTCGGACCGGAGGGAGACTGCCGCTTCGGCTCGGACCAGCAACCGGCGGGTTGGACGGAACGGGCGAGCCTCGGACAGCTCGATCCGGGTGAATACCGGCTGATGGTGGGAGGGTACTCCGACAACTGTGGGCCGTATCTCCTGACGGTTCGGGCGGCGGACGCCCCGATTGTCGAGGTTTCCGAGGCTACCGTTCGGCGCGGACCGAACGGTACGGCCGTGCGATGGACCAGTTTCGGTGAAGTGGACCTCGCGCATTTCAGCCTGTTCCGCATTTCCCCAGACAGCCGCGCGCGGGTGGCGACCTTCCGGGGACATGGCAGTCCCGCGGAGTTCGCGGAGTACCGCTTTCTGGATCGAGAGGGCGAAAGTAGCATCGGCTATGAGCTGGAAGCGGTGGCCCGGGATGGCCGGAGAGAGGTTTTTTCCATCGGCTGATATCCGATTGCATAGAATATCAACAACGGCCCGGCGATAGCGTCGGGCCGTTGTGTTTGCCCCTTGATTTTGCTACATTGCCAAGCGAACCCCTTGAACAGAATGCATCCCTATGACAGACCTTGACTTGATTTCGGCGGCCTGGGCGGCTCGGGAGCAGGCGGCGGCGCAATACTCGGGCTATCGGGTGGGAGCGGCGTTACTGGCGAAGTCGGGACGCGTGTTTGCCGGTGCGAACGTGGAATCGAGTTCCTACGGACTCTCGATTTGCGCCGAGCGCGTGGCCCTCTTCAAGGCCATTTCCGAGGGCGAACGCGGGCCGTTCCTGCGAATCGCCATTGCCGCCGAGGGGCGGTTCACTCCCGTTCCCTGCGGTGCGTGCCGCCAGCTTCTTCAGGACTACGCGCCGGACGTGGAGGTCCTCTTGTCCCGCGAAGCGGGGAAGTGGGAGACCGCGCGCTTATCCGATCTACTGCCACGACCCTTTTCCTCCGATTTTCTGAAGTAGTCCTATGCCAACCGCAACCTATTCTCCTCCACCCGGCGCGCGTGCCAAACGCCGCGCGGGATTTCACCTCATCGGCATCGGCGGCGGCAGCGGCAGCGGCAAGACGATGGTCGCGCGCTCCGTCGAGGCTGCACTGGGACCGGACAAGGTACTGCTGATCGAGCAGGACAGCTACTATCGCGATCTCGCGCACATTCCCCTCGCCGAACGCCATCAGGTGAATTTCGATCATCCCAATGCGTTCGATAATGATTTCTTGATCTCGCATCTGCACGAACTGCTGGCCGGCCGTACGGTGCAAATGCCGGAATACGACTACACGCAGCACACGCGCTCCGACAAGGTGTTGGAAATTCAGCCGCGGCCGGTGATTCTGTTGGACGGGATTCTGGTTTTCGAAGACGCCCGGCTGCGCGATCTGATGGACATTCGCGTGTTCGTGGACACCGACGCCGACATTCGCCTCGCCCGCCGCATCCGCCGCGACATCTCCGAGCGCGGCCGCAATCTGCAAACCGTTCTCGAGCAGTACGAGAAGCAGGTGCGGCCCATGCACGAGCAGTTCGTGGATCCGTTCAAGCGCTACGCCGACATCATCATTCCGCAGGGCGGGATGAACACGGTGGGCGTGGATATGTTGGTCACGAAAGTGCGGGACCTGTTGCGGGCGGCCTGACGCGATACACAAAACTTGAGATTCCCTTGAAAGAGCAAGCCATTCGGCCGCCCGATCTGATGCGCGAGAGTCTCCGCCTGCACGCGGAGGACGTCCGGCTGCTGCTGACTCGCAAAATGGATTTCGTGACGGTGGATTGTCCGGCTTGCGGGTCCGGCGATTTCCGGACGCGCTTGGAGAAGGGCGGCTTCGATTTCGTGGCGTGCGCGCACTGCGAGACGTTGCTTGTCAATCCCCGGCCCTCGCCCGAGATGCTCGAGGAATTCTATGAGAAGTCCCAGAGCATCCGCCACTGGAGCACGAAAATCTATCCGGCGTCGGAGGAGGTACGACGGCAGAAAATCTTCGTTCCGCGCGCCGAGCAGGTAATCGAACTCTGCCGCAAACACCGCGTCGGTACGACCACACTGGTGGACATCGGAGCGGGATTCGGCACGTTCGGAGAAGAGCTTCGGAAGCGAAGCGTCTTCGAGACGGTGGTGGCAGTCGAGCCTTCACCGGAGCTTGCTGCATCTTGCCGACGCAAAGGGCTGACGGTGGTCGAGAGTGTGTTCGAGAAGGCGGAGATCGAGAACGCCGACGTCATCACCTGTTTTGAGCTGATCGAGCATCTCTTCTCGCCCCGTGACGTCGTGCGGTCGTGCCGCGAATCGCTGGCGGCGGGCGGGATGCTCATCCTTACCACTCCCAATGTCAAGGGCTTCGACATTCTCGTATTGGGCGGGGCGTCGGATACGGTCATCGGCCCCAATCATTTGAACTTGTTCCATCCGCAATCGCTGGCGATGCTGCTCGAGGAGTGCGGACTCGAGGTAATTGACACGCTGACTCCGGGGCTGCTCGACGCGGAACTGGTGCGAAAGAAGATGCTCAGCGGCGAAGTGGATGCTGCGGATCATTCCTTCTTGCGGCATTTGCTCATCGAACGTTGGGAGGAGCTGGGCGAGGCGTTTCAGGATTTCCTCGCGGGGCATCGCTTGTCTTCGCATATGTGGATGGTGGCGAGAAAGACGTAGAACCGGGAGGTCATCATGTTCTATCACGCTCAGTCCGCCGGCTACAAAGAAATGCTCCCCGGCGTGCATCTCAAGACGCTCGTTTTCGGCGAACGCACGCACTTCACCGAAGTCAGGTTCGTGAAGGGAGCGACGGTTCCCGTCCATCAGCATCCGCAGGAGCAGACCGGCTATCTCGTGAAAGGTTCGCTGCGGTTCGACGTGGACGGCGAGATCATCATCGCCAAGTCGGGCGACAGTTGGAATCTTCCCGCAAAATATTCCGCATGGTGCCGAAGCGCTCGAAGAGACGGTGGTGATCGAGGTCTTCTCGCCGGTGCGGGAGGATTATCTGGCACTGATGGATTGAGAGTAATTCGTTTTTCACGGAGACAAATCCAATGATTAGTCGCATCAGAGTCAAGTACTTCAAACGATTTGAGGAACAAGAGTTTGATCTCAAGGATAGTATTGTTCTTGCTGGTCCAAACAACGCGGGGAAGTCCACATTACTGCAAGCCGTTGCCGTTTGGAATCTAGCCATGTCGAAATGGCGGCAAGTGCATCCAGAAGGAACGAAGAAGGGCGAAGGCAGAGAGAAGCAGCGCCCGGGCATACCTATCACGCGGAAGGACTTTACGGCAATTCCACTACGAGAGATGAATTTGCTCTGGTACAATCGCAGCACGGCTTACAGTAAGGGTGAATCCAAGACCGCCAAGCAAGGATTCCCAAAACTCATGCAGATTACCCTTGAAGGTAAAGATTATCAAACAAACAACGATTGGGATCTAACATTCAATTTTCGATACAGTAGCACAGAGCAAGTCTACGCAACCCCGAGTTCAACGGGAAGCGATTTGGTACCAGGTGCTGCGACGCGGATACAAGTTGTCCATGTCCCTCCATTTTCGGGCATTGGATCCGATGAGACAGGCTACGACAGAGATTACCAGAATTTGCTTATTGGACAAGGCAAACCCGGTGACATTCTGCGTAATCTACTGCTTGATGTTTACAAGAACAGTCCCAATGATGAATGGAAGCAACTCACTGCCGTATTTCGCGATTTGTTTGATTATACTCTCTTGCCCCCTAAATACGAAAACCGTCCCTATATCGTGAGTGAATACCTGCCGGGAATCCCACTCAAAAAAGGATTTGGCGGATTGCCAACACTCGACATTTCCGTAGCAGGTAGTGGTTTGCATCAGGTATTGCTTCTGCTCGGTTTCTTTTTTGCGCGTCCTGCCTCGGTGTTATTGCTTGATGAACCAGATGCGCACTTGCACGTCATTCTCCAGAAGACCATCTATGACCGCTTGAGATCCTTAGCAAGTCAACGACAATGTCAGTTGTTGATAGCAACGCACTCGGAGGTATTGATTGAAGGCACTGATCCCACAAAGATCATCTCCTTTTTCGGCGAACCACATGTCTTGTTGAATGAAGGAGATCGAGATCGCATTCGCGAAGCACTTAGGCGACTGACAAGTCTAGACATCCTGTTGGCAGAACAGGCGCAATTTGTTCTGTATGTTGAGGGACAGTCCGATCTAGATATTCTTAAGTCGCTCGCAAAGGTGCTAAATCATGAGGCCTATCCACTGTTAATGAGCGAGCGCCTGTTCTGGCACTCGAATCAAGGTCGGCACCCGCAAGAGGCACGAGGTCATTTGTTTGCATTGCGAGCGAAAGTCGATGGCATAAAAGGTTTGCTCCTTCTGGACGGTGACAATCGTAACCTCCCTGACCAAGAGATTGCTGCAGATGGCTGTTTGTCTATCGTTCGCTGGAAGCGTTACGAAATTGAGAACTACCTTCTGCATCCTAATGCTCTTGAACGATTTATTACTGGGACACAGCAAGACCTATTCGCGCAAGGGCGAATTGCGAAGGCAAAGCAGTTTCTCCGGGATACATTCCCGCCCGATGCTATCCAACATCCCCATGGGGATAATCCTTATCTTGTTAGTGTGCCAGCCAGTAAGGAGATCCTTCCAGCCTTGTTCAAGGCTGTCGAAATGGCGGTAACAAAGAGCGAGTACTACAAGATTGCCGAACAGATGAAACCGGAAGAAATCCATCCGGAAGTTACCGATATTCTGAATAAGATCGTGGCAATGCACGATGCTGCCTAGAAATCTGGACACGGCAGGCCGTATCCCTGCGAGGGAGGAGATTCTGGACGCCCGCGCAGCATATCATGAAACGTGACATCTGCCATCGCGCGCGGTGTCCAGAATGACATGCGAGGCGCAGGGCTTATAACAACAACGACGGCCGGAGGCCGCCGAAGTTGTCGGGAAGACGTTCTATTTTCTCTATCGGCTATTTGACAAGCAACAGACGACGGACTTCAACGTTTCCATTCGGGGCGATCACGCGCAGGAAATAGCTTCCGGCGGGACCCATGGGCTGCCAGTGGAAGCGATACACTCCCACTGCGAGACGTTCATCGGCGAGCGTTTCAATCCTCCGTCCCATGATGTCAAAGACGTCGGCGCGCACCAATCCCGCTTGTGGCACCGTTAGATGGATTGTCGTCGCGGGATTGAAGGGATTCGGGGAAACGTTCACGCTGAACTTCGTCGGCAGCAATGCGATTTCCGGTTCCGCCGCCGAAACGACCGTCGAGAAATGCCGCCGGGTTTGACTTTCGATTTCCCGAATTCCGAACAGACAGCGCACCCACCACTCATACTGTCCTTCGGGAAGCGCGGTCAAATCCAGAGTGTAAACCGTGTCCTCTCCGGCAATGGTTTCGCTCGCCGTACCATTGGGCATTTGCCGCAGCAGGAAGGTATAGTTGGGATAGAGCAGCGAATTCGCCGCCGTCCACGTGAAGACCTGAGATTCCAAACCGGACAGATCGGCATTGTCGGGCGGAGACACCAAATCGAACGACGCATTGCCCTGAAAATAGAATGCGCGTTCACTGTCCGACCTTCGTGACTGACCGTCCCAATAGGCCATCACATACCAGCGATAGGCGGTATTGACATAGAGCCGACCGTTGAACGAATGGGACGTCGTCGCGATATTGGGAATGCGAACCGGAGGGATTCCCATAAAGCTGTCTTCCAATGTAATCGTCAGTTCATAAGTGACATTCGCGGGACGATTCAGCGCGTTCCACGTGAACAGGATGGGAACGTCGGGGATGGACGAGAATTCCGCGGGCAGGAGCAGATCGAAACCTGACTCGATGGGTCCGCCCATACCGTACAGAGGTATTTCAACTTCGGTGTGGTTGGGATCGGTGGTCGCGATTTGAACAGCACCTTGATAGGACTGCACCATCGGCGGAGTGAACGCAACTACGATGACGAAGGGGGAATCCGAAGCCGCCAGACTGAACGTCAGCCCGGAGAGTAGCGAGAAGCCCTCGCCGACATTGGCATCAATCACGCCGTCGAGGATACCGGTTCCGGTGTTCGTCACGGTAATGAACTCCATTCGGGTGTTGCCGATTCCGACGGTTCCGAAATCCAGAGAATCCGGGTCGAGGCTGATGACGGGTTGGGCCCGGAGCGCCGCCGCTCCGAGCGTGAGGACAGCAAACATCATGAGCAAGCGCATGGTGTGAACTCCGTTTGCACGTTTCGAGAAGTGGTTTGGTGGTTTTCTTGACAAAGGGCAACATTCAGACCTCACGCGCAAACATCTGTTATCGGAATAGATTCAGATTGCAGCGATCCCAGACTCTGTGAATGGATTAGGCGACTCTGTGCACGGACTATACAGGTGGACGGAGCGGCGGAGGCAATCCCGCCCTACGGCGATATTCGTTTCTGATTTCTCATTTCTAATTTCTGATTCTCCTCATGCATCCTTCTCCACGCAATACCGGTTGGATTGAGGTCATCTGCGGGCCGATGTTCTCGGGCAAGACCGAGGAACTGATTCGCAGACTCGTGCGCGCGCAGATCGCGCGGCAGAACGTAGAGATCTTCAAACCGCAGATTGACCAGCGCTACGCCAAGACCGAGATCGTCAGCCATTCGCAGATGGTGATTCCGTCGCGGCTGATCGAATCACCCTACGACATCCTCGAACACGCGCGCGAGGCCGACGTGGTGGGCGTGGACGAAGCGCAGTTCCTCGGGCTGAACCTCGTGGAGGTCGTGCAGCAGCTCGCCGACGAAGGCAAACGCATCATCATCGCCGGACTCGACACGGACTATCGCGGTATGCCGTTCGAACCGATTCCGCAGCTTCTCTGCATCGCCGAATACATTGACAAGACACTGGCGATCTGCGTGCAATGCGGCAATCCCGCCAAGCACACGCAACGGATCATTGAATCATCGGAGCGCGTTCTGGTCGGCGCGCGCGAAGCCTACGAACCACGCTGCCGCAAATGCTTCGTTCCCCCGCAACCCCTGCCGCCGGACGTGGAACAACTTGCGTTGGGAATGAAGAAGCGATAAGCACATGGATCGTCTTCAGTCTCTGATCGGAATTCCCGTTTTTGTCCTGCTCGCATGGCTGGTGTTTTCCACCGATCGCAAGCGCTTCCCGTGGCGAACCGTGCTGTGGGGGATCGGTTTGCAGGTGACGTTCGGGATTCTCGTTTTGTGGACGCCGTGGGGACGGGCCGCCTTCGAGTGGCTGGGTCATATGGTCACCGCGTTCTTAGGTTTCAGCAAGGACGGCGCGGAGTTTCTGTTTGGAAACATCGTCAAAGACGAATATCAGGAGACGTTCGGATTTCAGTTCGCGTTCGCGATTCTGCCGACGATCATTTTCGTGGGCAGCGCGATGAGCATCGGCTATCATCTCGGAATCATGCAGCGGCTCGTGCGCGGGGTGGCGTGGGTGATGTCGAAAACGATGGGGACTTCGGGAGCGGAATCGCTCTCGTGCGCGGCGAACATTTTCGTCGGCCAGACCGAAGCTCCGCTGGTGATCCGGCCGTTTCTCGATACGCTCACGCGCAGCGAGCTCATGGCGGTGATGGCGGGCGGCTTCGCTTCGATTGCGGGCGGCGTGATGGCGGGCTACATCATGCTGGGGATTCCCGCCAAACATCTGCTGGCGGCGGCGGTGATGTCGGCCCCCGGCGGCGCTGGTGTTCGCCAAGATCATGGTTCCCGAGCGCGACAAGCCACTGACGAGCGGCAAAGTCACCATGCCCGAGATGCCGCGCAACACCAACGTGATTGACGCGGCGGCGGCGGGCGCGCGCGACGGACTCAAGCTGGCCGTGAACGTGGGCGCGATGCTGCTGGCCTTCATCGCGCTGATCGCGCTCATCAACGCGGTTCTCGCGTGGCTGCACGGCGTGTTCTTCAATATGGGATTCATGTACTTCCCATCGAGTCTGCGCGACATCTTTTCGGTGATCTTTTCTCCCATTGCCTTTGTGGTGGGTGTACCCTTCGGAGAGCTCAAGGATTTCGGCTATCTGATCGGAACGCAGATTTCGGTAAATGAGTTCGTGGCTTACATCGAGCTTTCCAAGATGATCCACGCGGGGGCGATTTCCGAGCGAACGATTACTCTGGCATCCTATGCACTATGCGCGTTCGCCAATTTTTCTTCGATTGCCATTCAGATCGGCGGGATTTCGGGAATTGCCCCACAGCGGCGGCAGGAGCTCGCGCAGCTCGGGCTGCGCGCCATGTTCTGCGGCAATCTCGCTTCGCTGCAAACCGCCGCGATCGCGGGAATGCTGGTGAGATAAGTGCAGACGATTAGATAATGCAGGTAAATGCTACGTACTTCTGCCATGAACTCGGACGCGATGTTTCCTTGGAGAGAATGGATTCAAAAGAGACGAGAGTCTAATGAAGCATTCAACGAATTCTGTGAGCGAAATGAAAGGATGATAGGAAGACGTTTAAGAAGGGGGAATTACCAGAAGGTTGAGGCAACAATCGCCGAACTGAGAATAGCCTATCGCCTGCTAACACAGGATTCGTGTAATATCATTCTCCAACCAGATAGACAATCATCTGGAGATCTGCGAGTCGAATTTGAAACAGGCGAGATTTGCCTTTTTGAAATCAAGCACTTTACACAAACGGAAGAGGCTCGCCATTTTGAGTTATTCACTGACGAAATTGAGAAGTGTGCTATACAAATTCCTAATAAATGGGATGTCGCCATTGATGTCTGTGTAGACTCACAGCCGCAACGTGGATGGAATCACTTGACAGACAGCTTACTGAACTCGCTTGAGGAGATTACTTCCATCGTAAAAAAAGAAGTTAGCCAGGCGATGAGTTCTTGTAAGAACGAAACAGATAGTATTCATTATATCTCTGGCTATATGTTGGGCATAGGGATAAACAAGGGGTTCTATAAGGACGGAATTAAGGGAAGACTTCGAGTGGGAGTCCGACCTATTTTTCAGCGCAGCTTTGAGGATTCTATAAAGAAGATGATACCGAAGCTCTTGAAAGCAACAAAACAGCTACAGGAGAAAGAACGGAGAGTCATTGTATTGAGCACCTTCCATTCTCCATACTCCTCGGCAATTCTGAGAGTGTTAGAAGAGGAACATCTCACATCGAAGAATAATCCGATTCGCAAGGCTATGACGGGGATAAATGCCATAGCGTTTTGTGGACCTGACCTTATTTCTGGTCCTTGCAATGCCTATGTATGGGAGAATCCGGAAGCGAGCTATCCGTTATCTGAGAAGACGATTGCACAAATCCGCAAAGGCTTATTAACCAACTTTGCTGGATGAGACACCAGAATGAGTGACTATTTCGATAATATCGTAAAACATATCTCTTCGCCCGCCGACGTCGGGCTTATTTTGGGCTCGGGGCTGGGTGGGTTTGCCGACACGCTGGAAAACGCGCAATCGGTGAGCACGCGTGATCTACCGGGCTATCCGCAGAGCACGGTTGCCGGACACGCCGGGCGAATCGTAATCGGTAATGTTGGCAAGACGCGCGTAGCGGCATTTCAGGGGCGGGTGCATCTTTATGAAGGTTATTCGCCGCCGATGGTGGTGACGCCGGTCCGCGTCGCACACGCACTGGGAGCGAAAATTCTGATCGTCACCAACGCTTCGGGCGCGTTCACGCGAAGATTCTCGCCCGGCGACCTGCTGCTCATCGAGGATCACATCAATCTGCAGTTCCGCAATCCGCTGCACGCGCTGTGGGAAGAGGGCGTGCGCATTCAAGATACGAGCTTCTTCTACGATCCGGTGCTGACAACGTTAGCCGAACGCGTGGCGTTGGAGGAGAGAATTCCGTTGAAACGGGGCACGCTGGCGGGAATGCTCGGCCCGACCTATGAAACGCGAGCCGAAGCGCGGATGCTGGCCAAGCTCGGAGCCGACGCGGGCTGCATGTCCACGGTACCGGAAGCGATTATGGCCGTCGCTTTGGGAATGCGCGTTCTCGGAATCTCGTGCGTGACCAACTGGGCACCGAACATTGGCGAAAGCACGCTCGATCACGACGATGTGCAACAGGTGGCGGCGCAGGCGGGGGAGAGATTTGCGAGGCTGTTGCGAGCGATCCTGCAAAGGATGAAGGAGGAAGGATGAAGGATGAACTACAGTCAGTTCGAGAACGAACGAAAGACTATGCCTTGCGAGTCATCCGTTTGTATATGGCGCTGTCGAAGACGAATCCTGCGCAGATTATAGGAAAGCAGCTCCTGCGTTCGGGAACCTCTGTTGGAGCACAATACCGGGAGGCTCATCGGGCTAAGTCAGACGCTGACTTCGTCAGCAAGATTGAAGGTGCCCTTCAAGAATTGGACGAAGCGGCCTACTGGATCGAGCTACTTGCCGAAAGCGGTGTGGTCAGTTCCAGGCGTCTTGCCGGTCTGGTGACCGAAACGGATGAACTGACCGCGATTCTGGTCACGATTACCAAGCGCGTGAAGGCAAGGTCGAAACCATGAAGCGCTTGTCTTTCATCCTTCATCCTTCATCCTTCATCCTTTTTTGCACGGTTGCTGTCTTCGCCCAGCAGCCGTACGACGTGGGCGACTGGACGAGCTATCGGGATTTTCGGAACGCACGAGCGCTGGACGTCGGAGCACACGAAGTGTTCGTGGCTACGTCGGGCGGACTTTTGGAGTACAAGCTCATGCGCAAGCAGTGGTACGATCCGATCGTGATCGGCTACGGGCTGAGCGAGCCTATTCCGCTGGGAGATCCGGTTCTGCTGCTGTTCGACGAAGGCACGGGATATTTGTGGCTGGCGACGCGGGAAGAACTCCTGCTCTATGACGTGAACGCCGAACGCTGGCGGAGAATGGAGCGTCATCTGTGGGGACCGGGCGAGCGCGTGGTCAATATCGGCGTGGGCGGAACCGACGTTTACGTCGAGACCGTTCCCGAAAAATACTATCCCACGTTCTTCCCGCCCGGTTCGCCGATTCCGACGGACGAATGGTGGGGATTCATCACCCGCTACAAAGGCTCGCGAACGTTCGGCGGATTTCTGCTGGATATCGAACCCGCGGAACCGGCGGACGTTCGGTGGCGGGGACTTCGTTCCAAAGTGCCGATTCCAGCCAGTGACCTACGCGGACTGATCGCCGTGCCGCCGGTGGGATTTCCTTCACTCACGTTGCCGTTCGGATGGACGTGGTTCCCGGACGGAACGCTTATGGATTCCTACCTGCGCGGGATGCCGATCACCGACTGGATGATTGACCGATACGGCAGTCTTTGGACGACGTTTTGGGGCGGCGGGGTGATGCGGGCCGACCTGCACGCGATCACCGCCGAGTTCTTCAGCGCGGGCCCGGCCGGAAACGACGTTCGTGCGATCTTCGTCGGCCAAGACGAAATCTGGATGGGCGGCTTCAATAGTGGCGACCGGCAGGGCATCTCCCGCGCATCGCGGGATCTGATTTCGTGGCAATTCCACGAGCGACGGGACGATTCGCGGCTGCGATCCACCGACGTGTTCGACATTGCACAATTCGACGGCGATCCGTGGATTGCAACCGATGACGGCCTATTAGCGTTTCAAAAGAGGAAGAAGCGCTGGAGCGCGTTCACGGTCTCCGACAATCTGTTCAGCGATCAGGTTCGTGCACTGGCCGCCACCGACAGTGAACTGTGGGTGGGGACGACGCGCGGATTGTGCGTGTTGAAGGGCTCGGGACGGGAAGTCTGGCGGATCGGGAACGCAGGGATCGAACTGGCCGGAGTAAACGATATCGCTTTTTGTCTGGACACGGCCTACGTCGCCACGCCGCATGGAATCTTCAAAGGCAGTATTCATGATCGGGAATTCCGCTATTGGCCGATGGTGGGCGGTTTTCTCGATGCTCCCGTGCCGGAAATTTCGGTGATGGGTCCCGAGATGTGGTGGATTACGAGTGAGGGTGTGCTGCGATACGATCAGAACACCGGTGAAGCGAAGAGCTGGCGGGCCGAGACGTGGCTGGGGGGAGAGGAACCGTCATGCATTCTGGCCACACCTAAATTTGTCTGGGTCGGCACGACAGCGAGTGGTTTCTGGCGGCACAACCGCACAACCGGCGAATGGATTCAATACACCACCGCCGACGGACTGCTCGACAACCGCGTGCAAGTCATCCGACGGGATGGGAATGACCTGCTGATCGGAACTCCTTCCGGCCTCACGAGGTTCTACTGGAACCGGCCGGGACGGGCCAGGTAAAGGATGAAGGATGAACGATGAAGGATGAAGAGAAATGATTTTCGTTCCGTTGCTCTAATTGCCGAAAAGCGCAGTTGCAGGATAACTGTTCGGAGTGTATATTATCTTATGGTACAGCGTTTCAGAATGGTTTCTTGATGATGAAGACCTGTCAAGCATGCGGGCATCGGCCGGCGGTGGTGGAATTCGTGCAGGTCGCCGGCAAACAAAAGCGTGAGATGTCACTGTGCCGGGAGTGTGCGCTTTCCATCGGAATGCGCTCGCAAGTTGAGGCGTTCCAGCGATTGTCGCAGCTTCTCATGCAGCAGCCGGCCATGACCGAGATCACCGACGAGATGCGGGCCGCACTCGGAACGACGTGCGGGCGGTGCAAGCTGGTCTTCGAGGAATTCGTCAAGACTGGTCTGCTCGGTTGCCCCGAGTGCTACACGGAATTTCGCGATCTTCTCAAACCGGTTTTGCGGCGATTGCATGGAGTAACGCGCAAGGCCGATGAAGAGATCCGAACGACCAAACCACATTCGTTGCCCAAACCGGTGGAATCGCTCGAATCCGAGGATGAATCCTCGGACGAGATCCGCGAGCATCTCGAGGTTCAGCTTCATCTGGCCCTTCTCGAAGAGGACTACGAGCGCGCCGCCGAGATCCGCGATAAGCTGAAAGGTTTGTAGAGCGCCCCATGCCATGCAGAGTACAATTATCCGGTCGCGGGTCCACAAAGGCCCGCGTTACCGTCTGTCAAGATCATCTCAGGCGTGATCCGGAGTAGACACATGCCCGGTGTACCCTCCAATTCACCATTGAATCTCCTTTCCGAGTATCCCGCGTGGGCGCGGGCCGGCGAAGATGACAGCGCGGTGGTGCTGAGCACGCGCGTGCGGGTAGCCCGTAATCTCCAGAATGAGGTTTTTCCGCTGCGCATGGATACCGAGGGCCGGATTCGCGTGATGCGCGAGACGGCACGGGTAATTGCCGCTCTGCCCGAGTCGGACGAAGGCGTGTTTTTCTCGCTGGCCGCGCTGACTCCGGTGGAAGTGGCGGTGCTGGTCGAGCGGCGGGCGATTTCGCCGCAACTGGCGCGCGACGACCGCCCACGGGGAGTGTTCGCGTGGAAAAAGCTTGACCGGGCGATTATGATCTGCGAGGAAGATCACGTTCGCGCAACCGAGATCGTTCCCGGACTTGCCCCGCGCGCAGCGTGGGAGAATATCCAACCTGTGTTAAGCAACCTTGAAGAACGGTTTGGCTTCGTAAAGGACGATGAGCTCGGATACCTCATGGCCTGCCCGGCCAATCTCGGTGCGGCCGTGCGCAGCTCGCTGTTCTGTCATCTGCCGGGTCTGGTGGCCACCAAGGGCATCGAAGCGCTGGCCTCGCATGTGTCCGATGCGGGATTCACGGTGCGGGGTTTCTGGGGAGAGGGGTCGGAGGTTCTCGGCAACACGTTTCAATTCACCGACGGCCCCGGCCTCTCCCACAACGTGGATGAAATCCTGTCGCGAATCGAGATTCTGGGTCAAGAAGTCATGGAGAGGGAGGCCATCGCCCGCATTGAATTGCAGAGTCA
>JAHJDG010000079.1 GCA_018812265.1 bacterium
ACCGCCCGCCGATGGTCTCGTCGAGGCGGGGATTCTGTTCACCCCGGCCCTCGAAGGCCTCGGTCATGCGGGTGGTCTGGGCGGTGGCGGCCAGCGGACCGAGCATGCGGCGGAGAAATTCGGTTTCTCCATTCCGGTCGGGCAATCTCGACGCGGCCGGATCGGCGGGCGGCAGCGTCACGCGAATCCGCGCCCGTCTAACGATGCGCACGGTTCCCTGACGGGCGTCCACTTGTACCGGGAAGAACTGGAGACTCATCAGGCGATGTCCGCGAAAGATGCCGGCCTCGTTCAGCAGCAGGTTTTCCGGCGGCCAGACGCCCTGCAAGAGAGGCGTCAGAGCCCGACGCTCCTCGAACGACAGCGGAGGATTCCCGCCGTCGAGCGCCCGGCCCGAGTGGCCGTCTCCGCCGGGAGGATCAATCATTTCATCTTCCGGCGTGGGAGCCATTTCTCCCAGAGAACGAGTCTCCGCCTCCACGTCCAT
The DNA here is from genome assembly GCA_018812265.1 of bacterium. Lineage (GTDB taxonomy): Bacteria > Electryoneota > RPQS01 > RPQS01 > RPQS01 > JAHJDG01. Next base: position 488 of record JAHJDG010000079.1, read on the forward strand.
GATTTGCGCATCCACTCGGCCCGGCAGGCAATCGAGGGGCTGCGAGAGTTCGGGAAGGCGAGGCACGCCGGTGTGGAAATAGGGCGTCGCACCGGGGATGTCTATACCGGTGATCCGTCCCGTCTGGGGATCCCGTTCGATCTGGATCTCGGGGCATTCCCATTCGAGGATAAGCTCGCGGTCGTTATACTGAAGGAGGTCGAGGCGGGCTCGGGTGAGCAGCCTGTCGGTGGGAGGCAGGGCAGACTTGCGCGCATTATCGAACTTCGTATAGGCGGCGAAGCCGCTGCCGATAAGGAGCGTGAAGCTAAGAAATATCAGTACCTTGCGGGAGAGGTTTGGCATCGCCGTAGGGGGTTAATACAAAAACTCGCTATACTGCCGTGCCGTCGGACAGAACACCTCGGAACGCCCGGCTACCATAGCCGGGAACGACGGGGAAATAAAAGCTGTCGGCGGGACAAACAGGATAGCGAAATTGCTATGGAGGCGACTCCTCTTAGGCCTATCGAAAATAGGCATTTCTTTCCAGTTTGTCAAGCCTCTCTCAACGTGCAAGTGCATGGTTTTCCGCAGGCAGCATCCCTTGGGTGGGATCGTAGCATTATGAGGCAATTCCCGCTCCAGCCTGATTCGCGTCGGCTTGGATCGCAGAAAATCTTGGGAAAAGACGAAAATCCACAGCCCACGGGGATGGGATCGTGGATATACAGAGACAACCTCATGATCGTCACATCCTAAGAATTGCCGAACCCATTCTGAGGTTGAAGAGTAGTATAACGTTTCGTATATTGAGAAATTAGGCGGTTCTCGCCTCGCCTCGTCTGCCCGTAAGTCACTTCATTCCACGCACCTTGGCAAGCCACGCAAAGGCCACCCATGCAGCCCTCGAACGCACCTCTGGAAATTCAGGACACCACCGCCAATCCCGCCCCGCTGGGGCTGTTGGGATTCGGCATGACCACCGTTCTTCTCAACCTGCACAACGCCGGACTCTATGAGCTGAATTCCATGATCCTTGCGATGGGGATTTTCTACGGCGGGCTGGCGCAGATCATCGCCGGAATCATGGAATGGAAGAAGCGCAATACGTTCGGCACGACGGCTTTCACCAGCTACGGCCTGTTCTGGCTGACCTTGGTGGGGCTGATCGTTCTGCCCAAGCTGGGCTGGATCGAGGCCACCAGCAAGGGAGCGATGGGAGCCTATCTGCTGATGTGGGGGCTGTTCACTCTGGTGATGTTTTTCGGGACGCTGAAGCTGAACCGAGCCCTGCAGTTCGTGTTTCTGTCGCTGGCGATTCTATTTTTCCTCTTGGCGGTGGGCGATTTCACGGGCAACGCGGCAATCACCCGGCTGGCGGGATGGGAGGGCATCGTCTGCGGACTTTCAGCCGTCTATGCGGGGCTGGCTCAGGTTCTGAATGAAATCTACAAACGGACGGTGTGGCCGGTAGGAGCAGTGAAGTAGCCGGACACGTATGAGCACACTGGCTGAAGATTTGTTGATACTGTCGCTGCCGGACTATCGCGGCAAGAGTCCGGGGACGGCGCTCAACATGAATTTCGCGCTGGCGGCGGCGGTGATCATCGAACTCATGACGCTGGGACGGCTGGGGACCGATGAGTTGAAGAGACTGAAAACGCTACGCACGGAGTCCACCGGAGATGAGGTTCTCGATTCGGTGATGCGCGAGGTCGCCGAGTCCGCCCCGCCACGGCATTCGCGGGAGTGGATCGTGAGACTCTCGGCGGGGACGGTGGATCTGCGGAAGAGGTTTCTGGCACGGATGCGGGATCGGGGAACCGTGCAACACCAGCGACGGCGGGTGCTGGGACTCTTTCCTTACGAACGTTATTATATGCTCGATCCGACTCCGGCGACGCGGCTGCGGGGACGGCTGCGGGAGGTGCTCGTTCACGACCGCCGGTCCGATCCGCGCGAGGTCGTGCTCATCTCGCTGCTCTATTCGACGGGTCTCCTGGGCGGACAGCTTCCCAAATCCGAACGCAATCGAGCAAGGAAGCGGGCGGCGGAGATTTCCACCAGTGAATCGGTGGCGAAAGCCGTCGCGGAATTAGGCGCGGCCGATGCGGCGGTGAGCGCGCTCATCACGACCCGGCCGGAGACGGACTAATCCACACACATCTCCACATTCGGGGTAGCGCCGCACGGCAGTG
>JAHJDG010000080.1 GCA_018812265.1 bacterium
AAAGGCAAGGGAAAAGTGAACAAATGTGTAGTTCGCGTAAAGGACGGGATTTCAAACGCGTGGCCCAGCTGAACTGAACCGATGTGCGTGATTTTTCGGGAATCGGATGGGGATGGGGATTGTGGAAGGATGGTGAGAGGGAGGAGGGGTGCCTCCCCGGGGGGGTAATAGTTCATTCGGCAGGAAACGAGTACTCAAAAAAAAACCCACTTGCGTGGGCGATCAAACGAGATTTAGGAGATCAGATCTTCTTGAGGATGTCGTGGGGACCAACACGACGCATGATGAGAGTTCCTTCTTCGCGCGAGAACGTCATTCGATACCCGTCGGTCACACGGGCTTCCCAGACGTTTGACCTGCCCTTCATCTTGTGCACCCGGAGGGAAGGATGCTCGATATCGCTCGCCAATTTCAAAATGGCCTTTTTCACACGATCTTTCAAATTGGGTGGCAGGTCTTCATAATCGCGGAGGAAACTCTTCGTAAAAGAGATTTCCACCTGCTCAGTCTCCTTTGTGTTTCTTCCGTGATGCTACAGATCTATCGAGAGCGCGTAAGGCCTGTTTGGGAGTCTTGTATGGCCCGGTGAGGCGGCCGTGCTTAATATCCTCATCCGCTTCGGCTTCCCGCCGTTTCCATTCTTCTTCGGACCAGGCGGACGTCAATCGCATTGGACGGACCAGAATGGTGCCAGCTTCGACCTTCACGGATTTCGTCTCAACAACGGTCGAAAACGCCAGGTACTCACCTTCCGAAACTCCCAGAACGTTACAGACATCCTGCGGCAGGGTGATTTGATTCTTGGAACGGATGCGGGCGGTGGCTGTTGACGACTTGTTGGTCATTGACATAAAAGAACCTAAATCAGTGACAGAAAAAAAACGGACAAAGGAATCCTTTGTGAGAATCGAGTCAGTTGGAAAATCCAACTTTCTGAATATACGAAAATCTTACGCGATTGTCAAGGGCTGTTATCTAAGTAGTTGTGATTATTTTTGTTCGGTCCATGGGGGGTAATGGGACGGAGCCGGTTGCCTAATCGAGGTTCAATCCTTTCCATAACTAGGCAACACGCTCCCGCGTGTTGCATCCCTGATCCCGAGATTCGTCAACACGTCGGATAGGAATCGTTCCCAACACGCCGGAGCGTGTTGGCTAGTGGCGCTTCCTTAAGACTGTCTCGTCGTTGTCGGTCTCCAGACCGGCAATGGCGGAGTTCTGGGTCGGCTGCGAGCAGCCGACACCGCAGAAAAGAAGTCGGGCGGAAGGAGTATTTCATCCTTCCGCCCGTCTGATGTCGGAGTGCTGTAAGGCACTATGCCTTACGAACCAGCACCCAAGTTGCTGCGTGACCCCCACCCTGCCCGTGTGAGCATGGGGGAAATTTCTCGCCTTTCGAGAGAGGAATAGTGTTCGATGGATGTTCCGAGCACTTGTATACACCGCTCTCTTGGCATGTTTCACCGGTCCTTGGCATGATTCAATCCTCCCATAATGATGAATAGGCGCGAGCAGCAACTGAAGCTGAGCAAGACCTTATCTCGCGCTAACATGAAATGGACAATTCGGCGGCGGCGGCCGCTTGCGCCCGGCCCCGCGAAATCTTTCGCGGTCACAAGAGCGTCCACAATGAATCATAGCCCTACAACTCAGGCGAGAAAAGGAACGAGGGCGGAAGGATTTTCCTTCCGCCCGTTTTCTATTCATCCGATGCAACGGGACAGAGCCCATTGCCTAATCGAGGTGCAATCTCCGAAACACAATCTCCTTGATTAGCCAGCAGGCTCCGCCCGCCTCGAAGAGAAAAAGAAAAAGCGGCCTTGATGCAAGGTCACCTATCCATTTCCGGTAGGATTGTGGCTTGGCGGAAATGTCTTTTGATGGCCAATATTGTTAACCGCTTGGATCGGGAAACGGATCAGTACTTCTTGACCCGCCAGAACTGCTCTTTCCCGTCTTTCTTAGCACCCATTTCGTTGCATGGCCGCCATCTCTTGAACATGGGGGAAACTTCTCACCTACGGCCACAGGAATTTCATTCTGTGGATGTTTCTCGCAGTAGTAGATTCCACTCTTATCACAGCGTTCACCGGTTGTATTCATGAAGCAACTCCTTCGGGCAAGAGTGTGGTTGTACAATAAGAATCGGATCGCCGATCACTAATATTCCGCGATAAGAAGATTGCTATTCGCGTACTCACACGCCCCAGTCAAATCTGGGAACAAAGACAAATGGTTTATGTTCATTCTATTGAGCGCCCTAAGCGCAAGTTCACGTTCAGAATCAGGAATCAGAATTTTAAACAATCGTGTTTTCTTGTCATCCTTAAAGTACGTAGATACCCAATTCTGTATGTCTACGCCGTCAGGTGAACGTGTAAACAGCCCTCCTTGGCTAACGAGTCGGGGGTTATCATCAACTTTCGGATCAATGAATTCGATGATGGGAGCTCGCGACACTCCTTTATGTTCTTTTCTAATCTCGTCCGAACGGTGCAAAACATTGCTCGTTAATCCCCAAACCGCTCGAAATCTGGATGAAGTATTCTGTTCAATAAGCGCAAAAAATGCGGCGACGAATGGAGATCTTGTCCAATCCAAAAAAGGTGTTGCAAGTCCGTAATGCCTCCCAAGTGACCATAATTCGTCCTCTGTCGGTTTGGAAGGAAATGGGCCGCGTCGCCCACGCGCTGCCATTCGAAATCTCTCCAAATGGTCCTCACGAGCCTTTCCCCTATTCTCCGGCAGAATCACATTCAGGATTCTGTCTAATGTAGGCTCGAGTGGCCAGTCTGAGTCTGTGTGCCCCCTCCAAATGAAGTGCCTAAGATTAATGAGTTTTTCGTAGAAGAGATCGTTGAAACCTTGCCAGGATCCTACTCTGATGACCTTGCAGCCATCCGCGAAGCTAATGCTGTTCCATCGCTTACTTTTATTGCCTTCGGCCATAATATAGTGCTTCACATGATCAATTGGAAGAGGTCTTGAGGGCTGGAGGCAGAACCTCCAGCCCTCAAGTACTTGTCCGCAGCCTTAGTAGTCCATGCCGCCCATACCGCCCATGCCGCCGCCACCGGGCATTGGAGCCGCGGACTTGGGTTCCTTCTTCTCGTGGATCGCGCAATCGGTGGTCAGCAACAGCGCGCCGACCGAAGCCGCGTTCTCTAATGCCACGCGGACGACCTTGGTCGGATCAATCACGCCGTCCTCGATGAGGTCAGCGTATTGCTCGGTCGCGGCATTGAAACCGAACGCGTACTTGCTGTTGTTCTTCACTTTGTCCACGACCACGCTGCCTTCCCAGCCCGCGTTCTGCGCGATCATGCGGATCGGCTCTTCGAGCGCGCGCCGGACGATGTTCACGCCGAGCTTCTCGTCGCCGTCGAGCTTGACGTTGTCGAGCGCCTTCTGCGCGCGGAGCAGCGGCACGCCGCCGCCCGGGACGATGCCTTCTTCCACCGCCGCACGAGTCGCATGCAGCGCATCTTCCACGCGGGCCTTCTTCTCCTTCATCTCGACTTCAGTAGCCGCCCCGACCTTGAGCACCGCCACGCCGCCCGCGAGTTTCGCGAGCCGTTCCTGCAGCTTCTCCTTGTCGTAGTCGGAGGTGGTCACTTCGATCTGCTTCTTGATCTGCGAGATGCGAGCCTTGATGTCGTCATGCTTGCCCTTGCCTTCGACGATGGTGGTATTGTCTTTATCAATGATGATCTTTTTGGCCTGACCGAGATCGGTGAGCATGGCGTTTTCCAGCTTGAAGCCGGCTTCCTCGCTGATGACGCGGCCGCCGGTGAGAGTAGCGACGTCATCGAGCATGGCCTTGCGGCGATCGCCGAATCCGGGAGCCTTGACGGCCGCGACTTTCAGCGTACCGCGCAGCTTGTTGACGACCAGCGTCGCCAGCGCTTCGCCTTCGATGTCTTCCGCGATAATCAGCATGGCACGGCCGGTCTGAGCCATCTTCTCGAGCACCGGCAGCAGGTCCTTCATCGCCGAGACTTTCTTGTCGTGGATGAGGATGTAGGGATCTTCGAGTTCGCACTCCATCTCATCGGGATTGGTGACGAAGTAGGGCGAGACGTAGCCGCGGTCGAACTGCATTCCCTCGACGACTTCGAGCGTGGTCTCCATGGACTTCGCTTCTTCGACGGTGATGACGCCGTCCTTGCCGACCTTGTCCATCGCGTCGGCGATGAGGTTACCGACTTCCATGTCGTTGTTGGCGGAAATCGAACCGACGGCGGCGATATCCTTCTTGCCGCTCTGCTGCTTGCTGTTGGACTTGAGATCCTTGATGACGGCAGCCACGGCTTTTTCGATGCCGCGCTTGAGGCTCATCGGATCGGCGCCGGCGGTGACGTTCTTCAGACCTTCGGCGATGATCGCTTGCGCGAGCACGGTGGCGGTGGTGGTGCCGTCGCCGGCTACGTCGCTGGTCTTGGACGCCACTTCGCGAACCATCTGCGCGCCCATATTCTGCACGGCATCTTCGAGCTCAATTTCCTTGGCCACGGTGACGCCGTCTTTCGTAATCGTGGGAGCGCCCCACTTCTTCTCGATGACGACGTTGCGGCCCTTGGGGCCGAGGGTGACTTTGACGCTATCGGCCAGGATGTCCACGCCCTTCTTGAGATTCGCGCGGGCATCCACGTCGAACGTGATAATCTTGCTTGCCATTGTTTATTGGTTCCTTAGGTTGGTTGCGGTGAAATGTTTTTTGACAAAACGAACTGCCTAACGGCCGATTTCAGATGAGGTTAGGCGAGGAAAGAAAAGCAGAAATCGGAAAGCTGAAAGCTGAAGGAAGACGGTCGGAGACCGACGCTAGTTTCAACAACTTAGTGTGATGAAAAGGGGCACTCGCTCCAAGCCTCACGATCTGCCACAGGGCAACAATTCGTGAGCATAGAGCCTTCAAGGCCCTTCTTAAAAAGCGCACTGTATACTTTCAGCAGGTCCATGCGGCTACGCATCTTGATGGCGCAATCCTTTTTGACGAGAGAGATCGTATCCCCTATGGTCTGGATCTCCTCGCGCGTAGTGATCAAGTGCTGACACATGCTCGCCTCCACTTGTTGATTCATTGAGTTGTTGCTGAGTGCCACTACCCCGTTCGCTTTCTGAAACAAGACGGAAAGCTGAAAGAAGACGGTCGGAAACCGAGGATACTTTCAGGCGAATCTGGTGATTTACCGCTGCCGGAAGCGCATATCCATGCGGCGCTACGGGTTGAGAAATCTTTGCCCTGTCGGACCCTTTTTCGCACTGGCTTCCTGATCCACAACGGCGAGGATGTCGCTGCGGCTGACGAGCAGGTATTCCTCATTGTCCATCTTGATCTCAGTGCCGCCGTAGCGGGCATAGACGATGTGGTCGCCCTTCTTGAGGACTTCCGACATTCTCTTCTGCTTGCGATCGGTGTGTTCGACGTCGTCGCCGACTTCGATGACTTCACCCATCTGGGGACGCTCTTTTGCCGTGTCGGGGATGATGATTCCGCCGACTTTGCGCTCTTCTTCCTTGAGGGGCTTGATGAGGACTCGCTCGTCAATGGGACGGATTTTCATGGGATTGAACTCCTGAATTGGGTTATGGTTGGGAGGGTGAAGACTGGTTATTAGCACTCTTTCTTGCCGAGTGCTAACAGTAATACAATATAACTTTGTGGAGGTTCCCAGTCAAGCTGAGTTGTCAAGGAGGTGGATTGTTTTTCCTACGCTTAGTCGAATGTTTCATTTCAGTTGACCCGAGTCCTCTTGAGGGCGGGCACAAACGGGGCGGCCGAAGCGCATGGCCATGCTGCGCTACGGAGATTTGGCTGGGGTCTGGAACGTAGTTGCATTTCTCGCCGGAGGGTATTAGAATAAAGAAAACCCCGTTATCCTCTTTTCTTTTGAAGGGTGGAAAGCCGGCAGAATGGAGGCGATTATGCGATGTAGTGATGTGAATTGTTTCACAATCAAGTGGATAGGTATCCGAGTGTCGCTTGTTGTGGTTGCTGTTGTGCTCGCCGCCGCGTTGGCTGCCGGGGCAGCCGAGCCGCCGGTGGGAGATGCGGCGCTGGGAACGCGGGCTTATAAGGATTACGAGACTCCCCAGAGCTGCGGAACGTCGTGTCACGTGGACCTCTATCGGCAATGGCAACAGGCGATGATGTCGCAGGCGTACACGCACCATTGGGATGAGATCGAGTATTTCAAGTTAGCGGTGCCACACGCCGAGAAGGATCCCAAAGTGGCGGGAGTGAAGGCGGGCGCAACGGTTGCCATGCTCCCGTCTCCTTCCTTGCGGGAGACGTGCCGCCGCCCCATCCGAAGGAGAACAGCCGGGCCAATGAATCGGTGTCGTGCGATCTTTGCCACACGGTTACCGGTTTTGCGGGCGACACACCGTACAACTTCAACTGGATATCCGAGCCGGGTGCGGTCAAGTACGGCCCGCGCGCGGGCGTGGAATCTCCCAATCACGAAACCGCTAAATCGGACTTCCTGGCACAGGCCGAGTTTTGCGGGACGTGTCACAACGAGGAGAGTCCGTACGGAGTGTGGGTGAAGTCCACTCATCTCGAATGGAAGGACGGGCCGTACGCAAAGGAGGGCGTGCGCTGCCACGACTGCCACATGACCTACGGGGATATGCGGACGGCCGAGATGGGAGAGAAGTATCCCGACGCCGCGCTGCATCTATTTCACGGGGCGCACGATCCGGGTAAGGTGCGGGGTACGATTGAACTGCGCATTCATCCCGATATTCGCGAGGCCGAGCCGGGAGACCGGATCAAGTTCACGGTGGCGCTGTTCAATCAGAAGACCGGCCACAAGTTTCCCACCGGATCGGTGGAAGACCGCATCGTGTGGCTGCACGTGGAAGCGAAGGACGCGGCGGGAAAAACCTATCATCTGCCGGTGGACAAGAAGGGATTCGAGGGCGAGAAGTGGACGATCGCGGCCGATGAATTGGCCTATCAGGATATGGGAATCGCGCTCGACCGGACGGATTTCCCGGGCGTGCAGCGCGACGGCGTGCCGGTGGGGAACCGGATTTTCCGGATGCCCTATTTCGATCCGCAGGGGCGGATGACCATTCAGCAGTGGAACACCGCTTCGCTGGGAGTGGACTACCGTCTCGGCCCGCGCGAGACCAAGGTGGAAACGTTCACGTTTACGCTGCCCGATGACTTGGCCGATGGGCCGCTGACGGTGACGGCCACGCTGAACTATCAGAAACTGGTCAAGCCGGTGGCGGATTTTCTGGAAGTGCCGGCGGAGGAAGCGGAGATTATCGAGGTCAACCAACATCAGACCATCGTGAACGTTGTCGGCTAAGGAGGAGTTATGCGCAGAGCTATGGTTTGGTTAATCGCGGCTTTCGTCGGCATTCTGACGCTCAGCGAAGCCGCGACGGCGATGCCGGCGTTTGCCCGCAAGTACAATATGTCGTGCGCGGTTTGTCACGCTCCGTTTCCCCGGCTGAAAGCCTACGGGGACGAGTTCGCGGGCAACGGATTCGTGCTGAAGGATAAGGATGCGCCGCGCTATTTTACCGACACCGGCGATTCGCAATTGTCGCTGATCCGCGATTTTCCGATTGCCGCTCGCTTCGACGGACACGCGGTGTATAATACGGCCACCGAACGAGAGCTTGATTTCGAGTGGCCGTGGGTGCTGAAGATTCTCTCGGGAGGTGCGATTGCCCCGCACGTGGCTTATTATTTTTACTTTTTCCTCAGCGAACGAGGGGAAGTGGCGGGCGTGGAAGACGCATTCGTGATGTTCAACGACGTCTTCAAGAGCGATCTCGACATCTATCTTGGGCAGTTTCAGGCTTCCGATCCGCTGTTCAAGGGGGAGCTGGCGCTCACTTTCGAGAAGTATCAGGTCTACGGTGTGCGGCCGGGACTCTCGGTTGCCAATCTGAAGTATGACCGGGGAGTGATGCTGAATTATGGCTTTCCCACGGGAACGGACTTGTTCGTCGAGGTCCTGAACGGCAACGGGATCGGCGAAGCCGACGCGCAGCGAACCTACGACAACGACGAGTATAAGAATTTCATGGGCCGGCTGTCGCAGGACGTGGGTGAGTACGTGCGGGTGGGCGGATTCGGCTATTGGGGGAAGGAGAAGGGACTGAACTCGGATACCACGCTGAATCCGAACGGCGAGGTTCATGCCAACGAAATCGGCATGGCCGGGCCGGACGTCACGTTCGCGGCGGGTCCGGTCGAGCTCAATGGTCAGTATGTGTGGCGGAAGGACAGCGATCCGATCATGCTCTGCCAAAGCAAGAACGAAGTGGTCACGACGGGCGGATTCGTGGAGGCGATTTTCTGGCCATACGGAGACAAGAGCCGGTGGTATGCGGTGGGACTTTTCAACTGGGTGGACTCCGACCAGAAAGACCTGAAGTATCAGACGCTGACCGGTCATTTCGGTTATCTGCTGCGCACCAACTTTCGTTTGACGGCGGAGTTCACCTATGGCATGGAGAATGAAGAGAGCCGGGCGGCATTGGGGTTTGTGACGGGATTCTGATCGGCAGGAGCGAACCGAAGAAAAGGGCGGCCTTTGCGGTCGCCCTTTGAATTGTTCCGTCGGGATCGGGGATATGAGCGGGGAGCTTCTCGCCGATTCGCTGCTGCCCCTTAGATCCCCGTGAACGGGGGGAACGGATTGGGGAGCTATTTACCGAGCAGGTAGATGACGTTGATTTGGATGTTGGTTTGGTCGAGGTCGGCCCAATCGAGTTGGACTTCCCCGCTGGCCTTCCACTGTTCGTTGAACTGATGCTCCACACCGCCGACGATGTAGAAACCGAATTCGGTTTCGCTGCTACTGGAGCTGCCCCAGTAGTCATGAGGCCAGTCGGCTTTCACCGAGAAGAAGTGCAGACCGAGACCGCCGCCGCCGTACGGTTCCCACGGACCCTCGATGAAGTGATATTTCACGCCGCTGCGGAGGGCGATGTCGCTGGTGGTCACTTTGAATTCGTCCGTCAGCCAACCCAAGTCATACGAGCTGGACCAATAGCAGAGGGACGCGTCCCAATGAAGCTGGGGAATCCACGTGCCCAAGTCGGCGACGGCACCGATGGTGAAGGTTCCCTGATAGTCTAATTCGGGATCTACGTAGCCAATCCGGCCGCCGATGCCCTTGAATCCGATGTCCGACTGGGCCAGGGCCGTAGACATCAAGCCCAGCATCCATCCACCCAATGCCAAAACAAGAATTGCGTTTCTGATTTTCATGGTCGTTCCTTTGAAGGCTGAATGTGTAATGTTGTAGCCCTGATGGGCCATACAAACGGTTGGTCAATTGACGGCGCGTAACATAGCGATTTTCGGAATGTCGCGCAACTGTTTTTTCGGCCGGTTTGTTCGCGGATTTCGGGTTTTGGTTTCCTGGTTGTTCTGTATCTAATCCGGCCCGGCGGACCTTCGCCGCAATCTTAGCGGCGGAGGACGGATTTGACGGCGAGTTTGAAGAGATGGAAGTGAAACCTATTGTACTCCGGCTCGACCATGTAGCGTTCGGCGGCGGGGAGAAATTCTGCATTCACGGGAATCTGGAGAAGCTTCCGCGAGTTGAGCCGGTTGCGCGAGTAGAGGAATCCCTCGTATCCGTACTTGCGAATCAACCGGAGGGTGACGGAGTTGAAATCCTCATCTCCACCAAAGGGAATCGAGAAGACTCGCGACAGAGGAACGTTCAGTCCCTGCAGGAGCTGGAGATTGCGGCGAATATCGTTCTCTTGTTCGTCGTCGGTGAGGGACGACAGGACATAGTGGTGATAGGTGTGGCTGCCCAGCGTGCACAGCGGATTTGTCCGAAGCAGGGAAGAATCATTGACGCAAAAAGACATTTCCTCGAAACGGATATTTTCCTGTTCGAGAAAACGATCCACGTGCAGGTCAAGGCGGCGGCTGCTCACGCGCGGGTCCTTGGTGACGCGGTAGAAGTTCTCGACCGTCATGAGCCGCGCGTCGTCCGCGAGAGGAGCCAAGAAATCGAGGAACTTGGCGACGAGTCCGCGGTTGATCAGGAAGCGAATCTTGTCGCGCCAGAACGCTTTGCCTTCGAGGGAGCAGCCGTTGACAAAGACGGTGAACGGGACCTTCAGCGATTCGAGAACGGCGGCGGCCTCGGTGAAGACGCAGGTATAGGCGTCGTCGAAGGTGATGGCCACCCGGCCGGTGCGATAGCGGCGGAAAAAGTCGTCCACGCTGACGATATCGAAGTGCCGCTTCAGCCAGCGGATCTGCCGGTACAGTTGTTCGGGAGTGACGTTGTGCAGTCCCTGCCGCAGACGGTCGGGGACGCGCGCGAACGTGGAATGGTAGAGCAGCACGTGCGACGTCCACAGCCTTTGCAGGGAATTGGCGACGGGCAGCAGCATCTTAAAGTCCGCTATTGACCAGTCTCACGTCGTCCAATTCGCCAGCCGTTTGTCGGCGGCAGTACTCTTCGAGAAACCGCCGGCGATTCCGCAGGTAGCGGCAGGCGATCCAGCCGTTCATGTCGCGGTCGAAAAAGAGTTTTCCCTTGGTCCACTGCGGCATGGCCCTCATTTCACCGGCGGCGAGACGGCGGATCGCCTGAATCATGAGATCCGTTCCCAACTGAATGCAGCGGCTGTTGATGGTTCCGTAGGTGTCGTCGGGACGGATTTCCGGCCGCGCGGTGTAGATGATGTCGCCCGAGTCAATGCCCAGCGAAATGCGGTGGATGGTCACGCCGAAGTAGCCGTACTCCCCAAGGACAATCGGCCAGAGGTTGGTCATCCCGCCGCGATAGTAGGGGGAGAGTCCGGTGTGGATGTTTATGACGTGGGGAGCCGATTCGATGATCTTCTTGCGGACCAGACAGGTTCCCATAATCACGATGGCGTCGGGCCGGGCGCGGCGGATGATCTCCACGTAGTGGGGATCATTCACGGACGGATAGGGCGCTCCGACCTCGGCCAGCACGAGATCGCGATGCCGTTCGAGGAAACGTTCTTTCGATCCGCCGAACGCTTCCGACTCGGCGGCGGCTTTTTCGGCTTGCAGCTGCCGGTTGCAGCCGCGGAAGATGCGATTCAAGGCGGCGTTTCGCAGCCGGGATTTCAGGTTTTTGTCCTTCAGTATTCCGCTAAGTCCGCCGTTTTTCTTGACGGAACGTTTGGCCCCCGTAACAATCCCCACGACCATCCCGGTTTCTTCGACAATTCGGTTCACGAAGTAGAAATGGCGGTCGGAGTTGTGGGTAAGAATCACGATTCGCACGAAAATCACCGTTCGACTGAGTACGTTCAGAACTTGACGCGCTGCTTTGGATGGCGCGAATATAGCGAATCGCCCTCCGATATGCAAACAACTCCGGTCGGCGAGCTGTAAGGCTTAATAATTAAGAGCTTACAAGGATGAAAATCGAACCAAACGGGAGATTTCTCCCGTTCATCATGTACTTGTTTAACGAATTCCAATTGCAAGAGTCACGGGACTTTGCTAAACTGAAGACATGAAGACCGGAACCGGCCTCCGCTATCTGGCGATTGCCCACGAACTGGAACGGTCGTGGCTATTCGATGCGTTCGCCGCCCCCAACCCGACTTTGCTGCCCGCGTTTCTGTGGAGCGACCGCGACGGTGGAGACGTCTGGCTGGGTATGGGCTGGGCGGGAGTATATCCGACTCTGGAAGCGTGCCGGGCGGCGCTGGCGGGAGTGGAGTTTTTCGGTGATCCTTGCGGGCTTTATCCGCGCTGCTTTTGTGTCGTGGGATTCGAGCCGGGCGAGGACCTGCTGATGCCGTGGAACGGGTTTCAGTCACGGTTGTACGTGCTGCCCGAGGTGTTGGTGCGACAGCAGGGGGATCGGGCCGGTTTTCTGGTCATTCGTCCGATTCTTCCGAGCGTTACGGCGGCGGAGGCGGAAATCGAGTGCAGTTGCCGCGTGGCCGAGGTTCGGGTGGTATTGGAGAATCGGCAGGATCGAACGCATCGCGTGATCCGCGCGGGCGGAGAAAATTTATCGCGAACGGAATGGCGGAAGGGCGAGCGAACGATTCACGATCACATCCTTGCGGGCGAAGCGGAGAAAGTGGTGCTCGCTCGCAGCATTTGGCGGGACACGGCTGGGGAGTGGAGCGTTCCGCTGATTCTGGATCGTCTGGCCTTGGGCAGCGACGGCTGCTATCTCTACGGTCATCGTTTGAGCGGCGATTGTTTTCTGGGAGCTTCTCCGGAGCGGCTGTTCCGGCAAAGTGGAAATGAGATCACCGCCGACAGTCTTGCGGGAACGAGGCCGCGGGGAGATGACATGGAGCAGGATGAGCAACTTGCCAAAGATCTCTTGGGTTCGGAGAAGGAACGTGCCGAGCAACAACACGTGACCTCGTTTCTTCGGGATCGGATGGCCGGGCTTTGTGATAAGGTGACAGCCGACGACGAGCCGAAAGCGCGGCGTCTGACCGCGGTTCAACACCTGCACACCGAAGTCAGGGGGCAGACAAAATCCGGGACCCGGCTCGACGACGTTCTTGAGACGCTGCATCCGACTCCGGCCGTGTGCGGTGTTCCCCGCGAAAATGCGCGGGGGATCATCGCGAATTTGGAGACGATGCCGCGCGGTCTGTTCACGGGAGCGATGGGATGGGTGGACCGTGATGAAGCCGAGTTTGCCGTGATGATCCGCGCGGCCTTGATCTCGGGCGCGCGCGCGACACTTTTCGCGGGAGCAGGGATCGTGAAGGACTCCAATCCCGACGCCGAATGGGACGAAACGGAGTTGAAGATGCAGCCGCTGCTGCGGGCATTGGAAGGATAATGGATGTGAACCCGGTCAACGTGAATTTGCTGCACGCTTCTGTTTTGATCGGCGAGCTCGCCAAGTACGGAGCGCGGAGGGCGGTGATTTCTCCCGGATCGCGTTCGGCGCCGCTGGCGGTGGCAGCTCACTCGTTTCCCGGACTTAAGACCTATACGATTCTCGACGAGCGCTCGGCGGCGTTTTTCGCGTTGGGACTTTCCAAGGCGGACGGCAAGCCGGTGATTCTGATTTGCACGTCGGGTACGGCGGCGGCGAATTATTTTCCGGCGGTGATCGAAGCCAGCCGCTGGGGTGTGCTGCTGGTCGTTCTCACGGCCGATCGGCCCGCTGCGCTCCGTCAAACCGGCGCACCGCAGACGATTGACCAGACTCATCTCTACGGCAATTTCGTTCGTTTCTTCGCCGACGTTCCGGAAGCGAAACTGGATATCGAAAGATGTCGCGCGGTGCAGAGTATTGCAGCAGAGGCGTGCGCGGCAGCGACGGGATCGAATCCGGGGCCGGTTCATCTGAATGTGCCGCTGGATGAACCGCTGGCGCCGATTCCCGAGAGCGCGACGGAAGTTAAACGATTGTGGACGGCGCTGCGTGACGAAGCGACCGAGCGGCCCGCGCCACGCATCGAGACCGAGCCGCCGGAAGGCGCGATGCGGCCGGTACGACAACTTGTCACCGAATCGTTGTGCGGGCTGATCGTAGCCGGACCGGGAGCGGCATCGTCGTTTGAGGAAGCGGAGCCGATTTTCCATCTCGCGCGCAAGCTCGGATGGCCGCTCCTCGCGGACGTGGTTTCGGGAGTGCGTTTGTTCGACGAGCCGGTCGCGCCGTTTTACGATTTCTTCCTCCGCACGGAAGAACTGGCCGCGCTCGCGCCGGACGTGGTGCTGCATCTGGGAGGATTTCCTACCTCGAAGATGCTCGCGCAGTATCTGGATCGTCACCGCGCCGCGCAGACGTTCCGAATCGGTCGGTCGTTTCAAGCGGGTGATCCACTGTTCCGCGAGGGAATGTTCATCGAGTCCAGCCCGGCGATTTTCTGTCGAGAACTTGCCAAGCGACTTGGTCCGAGCCGTGACTCGCTGCTGCTTGAACCTTTTCAAAGAGCTTCCCGCCTGGTGAGCGAAGAGCTGGAGCATGTTACCCGCGAGAGTAACGACGATTGTGAAGCGCTTGTGACTCTGGCGGCGCTGAACGCTCTCAAGGAAGAGTGGAATATCGTGCTGGCGAGTAGTTTGCCGGTTCGTTATGGGGATGCACTTTTCGCTACGCAGGGCCGCCTTCACCGCGTGTATGGTCTGCGGGGAGTCAACGGAATTGACGGAACCTTGTCGCACGCGGCGGGGATTGCGACGGCATCGGGCAGGCCGACGCTGCTCGTCACCGGCGATCTGGCGCTCGTTACGATCTGACGGGACTGATCGCGGCGCTGAAATATGCGCCCAACTTGACGATATTGCTCCTCGACAACAACGGCGGCGGGATATTCCACTTCCTGCCCGTTCGCGATCACGAGGACAAAACTCTCTTTGAGACGATTCACGGAACGCCGCACCACTTGAATCTGGCGGGAGCGGGATCGCTGTTCGGAGTGGATTGGATTCCGGTTGGGCGCGCTTCGGAAATCGCGGTGCACCTGCAATCCACTCCTAAACGAGCGCGGGTTCTGCACGTGCAGAGTTCGCGGGAGCGGAATTACGCGGCATATTCGGCTCTCATCGAGCGGCTCAAGCGGGCGAGTGTGCGATGAGATGGGTGGATGTTGGAGGAGTGCGCTGGCATGTGGAGTGGCGCGGCCACGCGGAGAATCCCGTGCTCGCGATGGTACACGGATTTGCTGGTTCGCTGCGGACGTGGGATGCGCTTCTTCCCGAGCTGGAAACAAAATACCGCGTGTTGCTCGTGGACTTGCCTGGTCACGGGGATACGCCGTTTCCCGAAAAAGCCGATTTCGCTCTGCGGGATTTGTGGGAAGCGCTCGGCAAGCTGCTGCTCGAACTCTCTCCCGATCCGCCGCTGCTGTGCGGCTACAGCATGGGCGGGCGGATCGCGTTGCACGTCGGAATTCATGCTCCCAATTTTCTGCACAGGCTGATTCTTATCGGAGCTTCGCCGGGAATCGAAAGTGAAACGGAGCGCACGGCGCGGCAATTATCCGATCACAAGTTGGCCGAGGACATCCTGCTCAAGGGGACGGAGTGGTTTGCGGATTATTGGGCAACTCTTCCGCTGTTCGAATCGCAGAAGCGGCTGCCGACAGACGTGCAGGCACGACTTCGCGACGCGCGGATCCGCTGTGACGCGCGGGGACTGGCGTACGCGCTGGAGCGATTCGGAACGGGACGGCAGGAGTTTCTCGCGGGTGACCTGCATAAGCTGACTTGTCCGTTGCTGCTTTTGGCGGGCGCGCTCGACGAAAAATTCTGCGCATCGAACCGCTTGATTGCCGCGCATTGCGGTTCGACGAGCGTGCATCGTTTGGAAATTCTTGATGCGGGACATGCCGTGCATATCGAGAAACCGAGTGCGGTGGTGCGAGAGATCATCGCGTTTGCAGAATTGCTGTAGATAATTCCCCCCTTTATCCCCCCACAAAGTGGGGGGAGATAGATCAGGAGATTCCCATGAGCCAATTTCCGTGGAAGGCCGCCGGAACTTTTCAAGATATTTTCTACGAAAAGTGGAACGGCATCGCCAAAATCACGATCAACCGTCCCGAGGTGCACAATGCATTCCGGCCGGAGACGCTGTTTGATTTGCAGAGAGCATTTCTCGACGCGCGGGAAGACAGCGAGATCGGCGTGGTGATTCTGACCGGTGCGGGCACGGAAGCGTTCTGCTCGGGCGGGGATCAGAAGATTCGCGGCGAGCAGGGCTATGTGGGCAAAGACAACGTGCCGCGACTGAACGTGCTCGATCTGCAAAGGCAGATTCGCTCACTGCCCAAGCCGGTGGTTGCGATGGTGGCGGGCTACGCGATCGGCGGCGGACACGTGCTGCACGTGGTGTGCGATCTGACCATCGCCGCCGACAACGCGCGCTTCGGACAGACCGGGCCGCGGGTGGGTTCGTTCGACGGCGGATTCGGAGCCGGCTATCTGGCGCGGATCGTCGGGCACAAGAAGGCGAAGGAGATTTGGTTTTTGTGCCGTCAGTATTCGGCCCAAGACGCGCTCGACATGGGACTGGTGAACGCGGTGGTGCCGCTTCAAAAACTCGAAGAAACGACCGTCGAGTGGTGCCGCGAAATGCTGAAGCTCTCACCAATGGCGCTGCGCTGTTTGAAGGCGGCCTTCAACGCGGAGACCGACGGCGAAGCGGGGATTCAGGAACTGGCCGGCAACACGACGCTACTCTACTACATGACCGACGAGGCTCAGGAAGGCCGCAATGCATTCAAAGAAAAGCGCGAGCCGGATTTCGGGAAGTTCAAGCGGGTGCCGTGACGGATGGGTTGCGCGCGGCGGAGTACTCGTCACAGGAAGAGGATGTGAGCGCTTAACCCGGCTCGGCGGGAACGTTGCACTATGCGGATGATAATTACCATCATAACTGAAGAGTAATTCTTCGGGGGTAAGGTACGATGGATGTTCGTGCGAAAGCATTGACGCATCTGCGTTCAGCCCTGACCGATCCGCGAGCGGAGTTTCGGGACGGGCAGTGGGAAGCGGTCGCGCGGTTGACGAGGGAACACGCGCGGCTCTTGGTCGTGCAGCGGACGGGTTGGGGGAAGAGCATGATCTATTTCATCGCGACGCGGATTCTGCGGGACAGCGGCGCGGGACCGACGCTCTTGATTTCTCCCCTGCTATCGCTGATGCGCAATCAGCTCCTGGCGGCGGATCGTTTGAACCTGCGCGCGGCCACTATCAACTCCAGCAATCCCGAGGAATGGGGCGAGATTCGCCGGAGATTGCACAAGAATGACGTGGATCTCCTGATGATTTCTCCCGAGCGGCTGGCTAACGAAGAATTCCGCAATCAAACGCTCGCGTCCATCGCGGGGAAAACGGGAATGCTGGTGGTGGACGAGGCGCACTGCATCTCCGACTGGGGACATGATTTTCGACCGGATTACCGGCGGATCGTGCGCGTGCTGCGGGCGCTACCGCGCAACGTGCCGGTGCTGACGGTGACGGCCACCGCCAATGATCGCGTGGTGGAGGACGTGGTGTCGCAACTCGGCGGACTTCAGGTGATTCGCGGCGGGCTAGGCCGGGATAGTCTGCGATTGCAGAACATCCACCTGCCCGATCAAGCGCAGCGGCTGGCGTGGCTGGCCGAAGTGCTGCCGATGCTTCCGGGAAGTGGAATCATCTATACGCTGACGGTGGCGGACGCGAAGCGAGTTTCGGGTTGGCTGCGCGCGCATAAACTGAACGTTCCCGCCTACTACGGGGAACTGGAAAACGATCAGCGGGAGGAACTGGAACGGAAACTGCTCCAGAGCGAGGTCAAAGCGCTGGCCGCGACCACCGCGTTGGGCATGGGTTTCGACAAGCCGGATTTGCATTTCGTGATTCATTTTCAAAGGCCGGCTTCGGTGATTCATTATTACCAGCAGGTGGGGCGCGCCGGGCGAGCCGTACCGCAAGCCTATGGAATCCTGATGTGCGGCCAAGAGGACGATGAAATCGCCGAGTACTTTCAGCGCACCGCGCTACCGCCGACGGCGCAGGTTGAGCAAGTGTTGAACGCTCTGGAGAAAGCCCGCGACGGCCTCACGCTTTCGATGCTGGAACGGGCGGTGAATCTTTCGCATTCACAGATCGAGAAAGTGTTGACGATGCTGGCGCTCGAAGATCCGACGCCGATCGTCAAAATCGGGCGGAACTGGCACCGCACTCCGGTGACATATCATCCCGAATCGAGCGCGGCCGACCGGCTGTATCAGATTCGGAAGCGCGAGCAGACCGTCATGCAGGAGTATGGAGCCACGGCGGAATGCCTGATGCAGTTCCTGCGGCGCGAGCTGGATGATTCGCGGGCCGAGCCGTGCGGAGTGTGCGCCAACTGTCAGGGCAAACCACTGCTTCCCGCCGCTCCGCACACGGCCACGGTCGTACAGGCCTTGCGGTTCCTGCGGCGCAACGAAGAAATCATCGAGCCGCGCGCACAATGGAGCGGCGATGCGATGAAGGGACACGGCTGGAAGGGGAAGATCGTCGAAGGGCTGCGGGCGGAAGAAGGACGCGCGCTCTGCCGATGGGGAGACGCGGGTTGGGGAGAACAGGTGCGGCGCGGCAAATTTTCGAAGGAGCGATATGAAGATGACCTGTTGGACGGAGCGGTGGAGATGATTCGTAAGCGTTGGAAGCCGGAGCCGTTTCCGCGGTGGGTGGCGTGCGTGCCGTCGTTGCGCCATCCGGGTCTCGTTCCCGATTTGGCGAAGAGACTAGCGGCGGCGCTCGCGCTACCGTTTGTGGATTGTATCCGGAAGACACGCGAAACGGCTCCGCAAAAGGAAATGCAGAACAGCTATCAGCAGTCGCGGAATCTGGCGGACTCGTTTCAGGTGGACAGGACGCAGGTACGAGGGGATGCCGTGCTGCTGGTGGACGACATGGTGGATTCCCGCTGGACGTTTACGGTGATCGCCGCGCTGCTGCGCGAAGCGGGCAGTGGGCCGGTGTTTCCGTTCGCGCTCGCCAAGACATTTTCAAAATAAGGAACCTCGTGCAGACGATTTCAGAAGATACACAAGCGGTCCTGCTACTCTGTGGCGTATTCAGTGGCGCGCCGGCCGGGGAGGAGGCGCCGCTGGGGCCGTCGGAATTTCATCGGCTCGCTCGCTGGCTGGAAAAGGAATCGGCCACTCCCGCGAGCCTATTGGATACGCTGGATTCGGCGCGGGTGGCGGAGGGAATCGCCGAGCATCAGATTGCCGCGGAGCGGATCGAGCGATTATTGAAACGCGGAATGACAGTCGCGGTTGCCACCGAGCGCTGGCTGCAAATGGGATTGTGGATTTTGAGTGTGGCCGACGACGCATTTCCCGCGAGGTTGAAGAAGAAGCTGCGGGACAAGGTGATGCCCCTCTTGTTTGGCATTGGGGATCCCGGACTCTTGGACGGCGGTGGATTGGCGGTGGTGGGATCGCGGAAGGCGGATGAGGCCGCGCAGGAGTTCGCGCGCAAGGCGGGAGAACTGTGCGCACGAAATGGCATGCCCGTGATTTCGGGCGCGGCCCGGGGAATTGACATGGCGGCCATGCAGGGAGCGCTGGATGCGGGAGGAGCGGCGGTGGGAGTATTGGGGAGTGACTTGGCCCGGCAGGCGGTGTCGCCGGAAACTCGCGTGTATTTGCAGGCGGGAAACTTGACGCTGGTTACGCCTTTTTCCCCGGAGGCTCCGTTTCACGCGGGCAACGCGATGGCGCGCAACAAATACATTTATGCTTTAGCTGATCGGGGTTTGGTGGTCAGTTCGGAAGCGGAAACAGGCGGAACATGGAGCGGGGCTACGGAGAATTTGAAGCAGCAATGGACTCCGCTGTGGGTTCGGAGAGACGCGAACGCTCCGCGCGGCAACGAACTGCTCATTCGTCGCGGTGCGCGGGCGCTCGAAACGTCGTGGCTATCGAAGGACGCGAGTTTTCAAGACCTCTTTCGCGATGACGGCGACTCAGGGGAGTTGACGTTGTTCGATGAATAGCCGAGAGCGCAAGTCGGGAACGACAAAAGATGGCGCAACGCGTTCAAGGAGAAGCGCGAGCCGGATTTCGGTAAGTTCAAGGGGATACCGTGACGATTCGATATTGTTGTTTATGACCAGAGTTCTCTTCATAGTTATCGCGATGATTATCGCGAGCGTTGCATACGCTCAGCCATGGCAGCCGGTGGTGCTTTGGGATCGGTCGGGAGCGGGTGAAGCCTCGTGGTACGGGGTGAAGATCGTTCCGCTGGGGGATCAGAATGATGATGGCTATGCTGACTGGGCCGTGTGGGCTTTGGGAGGAGCTCCCCCCGGTGATCCCAGCGAAGAACTTGTGGAGTTCTTTCACGGCGGCAATCCACCTTCGCAACAACCTTACATGATCTTCGCGATCGACTCGGACACCACAGACGAGTTCGCTCATTTCGAAGGCGTGGGAGATGTAAATGGGGATGGCTACCAAGATTGGGACATTTGGTGGCACTTTTTGAGCGATCCCGACAACTGGGCGGTGAGCATTTACTTCGGAGGGCCAACCGCAGATGCGTTTCCTGACTTCACGTTGCGGATTCCAACAGCACATGGTGACGTTGGTCCCGTTGGCGATTTCAACGGGGATGGATATGACGATTTGTTCCGTTACTATCTTCCCCCCTTGGACTACAGCGAGATATTCTACGGTGGCAGCCCAATGGACACAATTCCTGACTGGATTTGTCAGAGCCCTTCAGGAAATCGTTATCTGGCGTGGCCAGAGGCGCACGGTGACGTAAACGGAGACGGCTACTCCGACTTTATCAGCGATACCCCCCCCCAGAACGCATAACGTATATCTTTCTCGGGGGAGAAGAACCGGACACGATTCCCGCCTATACGTGGGAGGATTTTTACAGCAGCACGAGCGTTATCGTTCCTGATATGAATGGGGATCGCTGTGACGAACTGGTTTTTGCCTCGTCAGGAGGGCATTTCAACATTCATTTGGGCGGACCAGTCCTGTCCACTACTCCGGATTTCACGCTGAACTTTGATCCAGCCTGCTACCCGTTTTTCATCTGCTCGCTCGGCGACATCAATCATGATGGATACGGAGATCTGGCAGTGGTAGACGATTTTTGTAATAATGGCTGGGGTACGTTCATGGCCTATCTGGGGCATCCGTGGTTGAATTCAGATCCTGTACTCACGATCAATGGTCGTGAGCCGCCATTAAATCTCATCGGGATTCGCACGGCGGCTGGATTGGGAGATGTGAACAATGATGGAATAGACGATTGGGCGATTGGTGCGGCCAACACCAATTTCGATGGGCGGCGTGGGAGGGCAGTGGTGATTTCGGGAGATACGACCATGCGCGTCGACGTGGATGATCCTGTCACTCTTCACCCTTCCTCCTTCATCCTTTCCGTCTATCCCAATCCGTTCAATTCCTCGGCAACGTTCACATTCGAATTGCTGCGCACTTCACCCGTGACGCTATCCGTGTTCAATACACTGGGGCAGCGCGTGGGGGAGGTGAATCTCGGTCAGATGGCGGCGGGGGATCTGCCGTCGGGCGTGTATCTGGCGCGCGTAGAGACGGCAGGGAGAACGGAGACGAGGAAGGTAGTGCTGCTGATGTAATTGTGGATCGCGGGCGCATCGCCATGCGCCCCTACAAGAGTTTCCAGGCACCCGGGGACGGGTGCCTCGGCGAAGACCTTCACGGTTGTCATTCTGAACGAAGTGAAGAATCTCAGCTTACTTGTCGGGCTTAGTTCTGTCCGGTCTGAGCAGGTGGGCCGAGATTCTTCGGGCCGCTTTATCTTCTGAGAGTGTGACCCCTATGAAGAAGCGCGGCCCTCAGAATGACAGACGGGTGAGATTCCGGCAGGGAATATGTCCCGGCTCGGCGAGCTGTTGCGGTGTAGAGATCGCGGGCGCATCGCCATGCGCCCCTACAAGGATTAGGGATAACATGGGATTTAAAGTGAGACTTTACGCGAATGTCTGAACACATTCCGATGTTCACCGATCTGGTGCTGATCATCGGCGCGTCGCTGCCGGTGCTGTTTCTGTTCCGGCGGGTGGGTTTGCCGCCCTTCGCCGGCTTCGTCATCACCGGTGTGCTGATCGGCCCGCACGGTCTGGGGCTGGTTCGCAGCGTGGAGAATGTGCATGTCGCGGCGGAAGTCGGTGTGGTCTTATTGCTGTTCAGCATCGGGCTGGAGGTCTCACTCTCTCGATTGCTAAAGACGTCCACGCGGATTTATGCGCTCGCGCTCGGCCAGATCTTCGGTACGGCCGCGCTCGGATTCGCCGCCGGGCTTCTGCTCCAGCTCTCACTTCCGGCGGCGATCGTGGTGGGACTCGTGTTGTCGGTTTCGTCCTCGGCGATTGTCTTGAAAGGACTCTCCGACCGCGGCGAACTGGAGACTCCCATCGGTCGGGCAGTGGTGACGATCTGCATTACGCAGGATTTCGCCGTCGTGCCGATGATGCTGGTCATCGGTTTCCTGTCGGCGGGTCATGGCGACTGGACTCTGATCGCCCGCACCACCATCGAGGTCGCGGCGCTGGGCGGCGGATTATTTTTGTTTGCGAAGTACATTTTACCGCCGATCATGCGCCGCCTGATGACGATTGACACGACCGAAGTCGTGTTGCTGTTCACGATTCTGGTCATGCTGGGAACGGCCTGGCTGACGTCGCTGGCCGGACTCTCTCTGGCCATCGGAGCGTTCGCGGCCGGGTTGATCCTCTCGGAAACGGAGTATCATGCGCAGATCTATTCCGAGGTTGCGCCGTTCCGCTCGCTGTTTTCGAGCCTGTTTTTCGTGTCGGTGGGAATGCTCATTGACCTCCGCTTCGTGGCGGCCGATCCGTTGCCGATTATTGCCGTGGCAGTAGGAGTTCTGCTGCTGAAGTCGCTGGTGGTGTATCTGGTCGCGTTGCCGCTGCGGATCTCGCCGCGCATCGCCTTGCAGGGCGGATTCTACATTGCGCAGATCGGCGAGTTCTCGTTTTTGCTGATCGGCCTCGCGCTCACGCAGGGAATTCTCAGCGAACGCCTGTTTCAATATCTGATCGCCGCCACCGGACTCACGCTGGCCGTGACGCCGCTGATCATGCAATGGGCGCCGCACGTCGCGTGGACGGCGGGCACGCGCTTTCCGTGGCTGGCCGGAGTCGAATCGGATACGGAAAAGCCCAAAGAGACCCGCCCGCAACCGGCGGTACTCATCATCGGATTCGGTGTGAACGGGCACAACGTGGCGCGCGTGCTGCGCGAGTCGGGAATCTACTACGAGATTCTGGACAACAATCCCGACATCGTCCGCCGCGCGCGCGAAGACGGCGAACTCATCCATTACGGCGAAGTCGCCCGGATGGAAGTGCTGCAGCAGCTCGAGGTGGATCAGTTCGACAGCATCGTGCTGGCGATTTCCGAGCCGGCAGTGACACGACGCGCGGTGTCGGTGATCCGCCGGATGCATCCGCGTACTCACCTGATCGTCCGCACCCGCTTCGTGGCCGAAGTCGAGGAACTGGAAAAGCTCGGGGCGAATGTAGTGGTGCCCGAGGAGTTCGAGACCTCGCTGCGGATTTTTTCCGATCTCTTGCATCACTACCGTGTGCCGCCGCATATCATCGCCATGCAGGTGGAAGCGGTGCGCGGTCACAGCTATGGTATTTTGCGTACACAAGCCGGAGCCAGTGTGGTCGAGAATATTCAGGAACTGATGTTGCGCCGGCTCGTCGAGGCGGTGCCGATCATGGAAGGTTCGCCGAACATCGGACACCGCCTCGGAGATCTGGGACTCTCCTCCGATGATGCGTGCCTTGTGCTCAGCCTGCTGCGCGATGGACTGCCGCTTCGCCCCCCGTTTGAGTCTATCGAACTGAAGGAAAACGACATCGTTGTCCTCTACGGAAATCATGTGGATCTGAATATCGCTGTCGAGAAACTCGGGGCACGCCAGCACTGACCAAGTTCATCTCGATAGCCTAACAGAATGGGCAGCCCTTTGGGTTGCCCACTTTTATGATAGGGATTGCGCGCGATCTGGCCGTGGCATGGCCGGATGGGTCAGAAAGATCAATCGGGAACTTAGATACAGACTATGGGTCTGTAAATCACTGGTTTTTTTGTAAACTGGAGGCATGAAGGAGCGGTTTTAAATAACCCGCCAGGGTCTGGAAAATTAAGTGGGGTCAAATCAAGGCAATATACTGTTTTCCAGACGGTTTGCGGCCGTTTGGAATCATTCGATTCCTATTGCAGCGATAGGCTCCCCGTAGGTATATTAAATCGTCTAAGACTGCTAACTCGAATTAGAATCAACTGCGTTTTACGTACCCACCTATCCGAGAGGAAAACGTATGAGGAAGCTGATCGTGTTTTCGATGATGGTCGCCGCCCTGTGCCTGACGGCCTTCGCCGCCGAGAAGGGCGAAGAGGCGGTGGCCGGTGTCGCTGGATTGGCCCTTGAGACGGCAAATCCGGTGAACGAATACGGACTGGCGAAGGACCGTTACTACCAGTTATATGACCGGGTAGATGCGGGAACGGCCCTGGCCTCCGAGGTGATTGAGATACGAGATTTGTGTTCGGTGTGGGGTTTTGAACTCCCCGAGGCACTGCGTCCCGGTGAGCCGGAAGACAACCGGCTGGATGCAGGCAGCGGTGACTGTACAAGCCCGACGGTCATTCCCGGTTGTCCATGGGATGACACCGGCAACTTCGACGCCGACAACGACTGCTCCACTCCTTCGGCGGCTCCCTACAACGAAGTGTTCTACACCTTTACGCCGACGGCGACCGGCTTCTATCAGTTCCGGCTCCGCAACACCCAGGGGACCGTTTCCGGTCACAACGGGTGTATTCGTATCCTGTCGGGCGCTTGCTGTATCGGGGGGACGAACGTAGCCTATTCGAGCAGCTCGGTGGCCGGTGATTGTGAAGGTCCCGTCAACCAGCTTACCTACCTTCGTGCTTCATTGACTCAGGGAGTCCAGTACTGGATCCACGTGGGAACGCCCAGTGCGACGTATCAAACGCTGACCCACGCCTACGAGTTCAACGTGCGCTGCATTCCCTGCCCGCGTTTGGAGTCGGCCACAGCCCATGCCACCTGTACCGACGCAGAAATCATTGCTTGCCCCGATTCCGTGTTAGGAACCGGTTCTTCAGCTACCGTACAGGATTGGTATAAGTTCACCACCACCGGCTGGGATAGCGTCTACATCTTCGTCGGCGGACGCGAGTTCGGCCATTGCAATTCGGGCGTTTACCCGGGAGCGACGGCCATTGATGGCCGCTACACGCTGTATAACATCACCAACGGCTGCCCGGGCGACTCGATTGGCTACTCCGACGATGAAGGCTGCAGCTATGACGCCTTAAAGGGTTTCCGGTTACCGGCCGGCACCTATGCCATCAAGGTCTGGAATGTGAATACCCAAGACTACGTCTTGAAAACGCGGTGTTTCCCGACTGAGCCGCCGATTGACTGCAATACCTATTATCCGTGTGGTCAGCCGGCCGAAGTCGAGCCTAATAACTTGTGCACGGATGCCAACATCCTGAGCGTGGCTGCCTGCGGTCAGAGCGTATACGGCACGGTGTGTCCCACCGCCGATCTGGATTTGTGGTACGTCCCCGCCACCACACCGGGACAAATCGTCACCGTGCGTATTTATGACGGCTTGGACTGCATGACCTATCCGCCGACGTCGGCGGCTTTGCGCATCGCCACCTCGTCAACCTATACGTGCCTCGTTCCGACGGGTACGTCCTACTACGCCGGATTTATCTTCGGCGGCTGTGTTCCGTGGCCGGGCGGCTGGCTTGCGGTATCCCGCTTTGCCGGGGCTGAGACGAAGTATCGTCTGGAGACGATCTGCACGATGTACGAGTGTCCGTGTCCGGCGCCGACCGAGCCGCTCACGGCGCAGCACTGCCAGACCTGTGCAGGACCGATCGTGGACTTGACTACCGTCGTGTACACGATCAATGTCCCGATCGAGTACCGGATCACCGACCTGAACGTATGCGTGGACGTCACCCATACGTGGGACGGCGATGTGACCATGACGCTGGTCACTCCGTGGCTCGATTCGCTTACGCTTGTCAATCAACGCGGTAGCAGCGGCGACAACTTCCGCGTGACCACGTTTGATGACGAAGCGGCGACCTCCATCGTAGCCGGTACACCGCCCTACAACGGCAGCTTCCAGCCCGAGGCAGCCCTGACGGCCGTGGACGGCAACAATGCCATTGGGAACTGGCAATTAGTGATCTATGACGGTTATGCCGGTGACGTCGGCTACGTCCACTGCTGGTGTTTGCAGTTCACCTATGACATCATTCTGGCCGTGGAACTGGCCTCGTTCGATGCGATAGCGGGCGACGGCGAAATCATGCTGCGCTGGGCGACGGCTTCCGAGAGCAACAACGACCGCTTCGAGATTCTGCGCAACGGCGCGCGCGCGGCCACGATGCGCGGCGCGGGCAGCAGTTCGAACCGCACCGAGTACTCGTGGACCGACAGCGGCCTCGAAAACGGCGTGACCTACACCTATGAGCTGATCGCCGTGGATCTGAACAACTCCCGTACGTCCTTGGGAAGCGTGAATGCCACTCCCAGCGAGAACGCCGCCACGATTTCCGAATACGCCTTGTACCAGAACTACCCGAATCCGTTCAATCCCGGCACTCAGATTACCTTCGATCTGCCGGAGAACGGTCTGGTAACCCTCAAGGTATACAATCTGGTCGGACAGGAAGTCGTGACGTTGGTCAGCGGCAGCCTGAGCGCGGGTCGTCACATCGTGAGCTTCGATGCTCGCGATCTGCCGTCGGGCTTGTATATGTACAAGCTTACGGCCGGCGAGTTCACCGCCACCAAGAAAATGCTGCTGATGAAATAGCAGGAGACATCTCGCGGCCGCCGGGCGGCTGTGAGATGGTTGGGAATGACTACCGGGGCAGCCCTGCGCGGGCTGCCCCGGTTTTAATTTGCCCTCGATTCGGAGAGGCACAACATGCCGTTCTGATGAGGGTATGTTGCGCTGTCGCGGGTTGCTTCAGAAGGAGCGGCCCGTTTTCTCTTTCCGACACTCCCATGCCGTCGCAGGTTACGATTCTGACCCACACCCGAAAATCAGCTAACCATGACAAGTGTATCAAATGTGCGAGAAGTAGCAAGTGTATCGTTGAACCGAGGAGAGTTTCGAGTAATTCTTGAGCTTTTACTGTGGAGCCATTGAAGCAGGGCGGGGCAATGTATTAGATTGTGATGGAGGTCACGGGAGTGGATAGCTGCATCCGGAAACAACGACTTAAAACATAACAAGGGGAACGAAGAATGAAACGGATGATTTGTGTTTTGATCGCCTTGATGGCTTTCACCGGCTGGACTTTCGCGGTCGGCGGAGAAACTTGTGCGACGGCCACGGTGATTCCCTACCTGCCGTACACCGACAGCGGCAACACCTGCAACTTCAGCAACAACTACAGCCCGAGTTGCAGCGGCACGACCAGCAACGGCCCCGATGCGGTCTACAGCTACGCATCGCCGGTGGATCAAAACGTCACCTTCAGCACCTGTGCGTCCGGCTATGACGACAAGCTCTTCATCTATGATGGAACTTGTTCGGGCGCGCCGATGGCGTGCAACGAAAATTCGCCTTCGTGCGCCAACACGAACCGCGCCCATTTGGAGTGTCTGCCCCTGCTGGCCGGTCACACCTACTACATCGTAGTGGACGGCCGGGCGGCCCGCGGAGAAGAAGATGACCGATGCACGTGCGGCAACTACACTTTGCGAGTTTTCGTGTGTGGTGAACCGCCCTTCGACGGCTATGACATGGGTGATCTGCAGCCCTGCAACTACCCCACGCTGGTTGCCAATCCCGCGCACGGTCTGTCGGGCATTGCCTGGCTGGGCGCGAATGTCAGCCCCGAAACTGCACCCAACAGCGTAGACCTCGATCTCTTTGATGACGGTGTGGAATACCTCAATCCGCCGTGGAGACCGTGCACGATGGCGGAGGTGAAAGTGATCGTCACGGCCGGACCCAACTATGCCGTCTATGCCGACACGGGGGGCGTGCTGTATCTGAACGGCTGGAAAGACGGCAATCTGGACGGCGATTTCGACGATGAGCTGAGCTGTGCCGCAGCGCTGGTTTCCGAATGGATCGTGCAGGACTTGCTGGTGGCGCCGGGAACCGACACGCTCTCGTTCCCGGATCCCGGTGTATTCGATCTTGGTATCTACGAGGGCGTCTTCCGCTGGCGGCTCACCCACGCTCCGGTCGGCCGCTACGGCTATGGGATTCGGGATACGATTGCCTGCCCGAATATGTCACCGTTCGGGGGAACGGCCACCGACTATCTCGGCGAAGTCGAGGACTATATCGTCGGCGATCTGCAGCTCCTCGTGGAGCTTGGCAGATTCGAGGCGATTCCCGGCGAAGGCCAGGTGACGCTGCGCTGGCAGACGCTGTCGGAGGCCGACAACGACCGCTTCGAGATCGTGCGAGACGGTATCCGGATCACCGACGTGCGTTCGCACGGAGATTCGCCCATCGGTCACGACTACACCTTCGTGGATCGCGACGTGTTTGCCGGGACGAATTATACCTACATGTTGTACTCCGTGGACATGAGCGGAGCGCGCAGCGAACTGGCCACGGCGTCGGCCTCGCCCAGCACCGCCCTGGGGACCGTTACCGAATACGCGCTCCATCAGAACTATCCCAATCCCTTCAACCCGACCACGACCATTGGCTTCGATCTGCCGGAGGGCGGAATCGTGAGCCTGTCGGTGTACAACGTGCTGGGCCACCGGATTGCCGAGATTGTGAACGGTTATCGCGACGCGGGCCGTCACGAGGTTTCGTTCGATGCGACCGGACTTCCGACCGGCGTGTACTGGTGCAAGCTGGAGGTGAACTCGTTCTCCACCGTGCGCAAAATGACCCTCATGAGATAGACAACGAACCAGGATTTCCCCTTTCCTCTCCTGTCATCCTGAGGCAGCTCTGCCGCTAAGGGATGTTGACCGGTCGGACGAATCCGGCGATTCGTCCGGCCCGAGGATGTGAGTGGGGGCGGGTCTTCGGACCCGCCCCTTGTGCGTTTTCATTTGTCGCTCGGCTCTCGCTACCGGAACTCCTCGACCGGCACGTCCGGATCGAGCACGCGCTCGATCTTTCCCGCCACCCGCGCTTGGCGGGAGATCAGCTTCCGCAGCCGGCGGTCGCCGCTTCGGTCTCCCAACAAAAAAGCGCTCTCCAGAATTCCGTCACGCACCACCAGCGCCGAGTACCGCTCCGGCTCGTGGAATTCGTGAATCGTCCGGCCCGGCGTCCGGCGTTCATCCCACGGTCCGATCTTGGTGAACTCGCGGTCGAAGAGCGAATCGAGGTTGTAGAGCACTCCCTCCTCCCACGGCTGATCTTGTCCGCACATGTTGCCCGCCGCCACGCGGGCCTGTGCGGAAGCGACCGTCCAGGTATTACAGGCAATTTCACGGCCCTCCGCCGTGCGAACCACCGCGACGTCGCCCGCGGCATAGACGTTCTCGACGGGCGTTCGCAGGCGATCATCCACGATCAGTTTGCCATTCGTAAGGATTCCCGTTCCCGCAAGGAAGCTGACGGCGGGAACCACTCCGATGCAGACGACGGCCATCTCCGCTTCCAAGCGCCGGCCTTCCGTAGTCCGAACCGCCACAAGACAGTCCGCTTCGCCTTCGAACTCGGCCACCTGATCGCGGTAGATCATGTTCACGCCCGCGCGCTCCAAAGACTTCGTAATGATCGGACTGCCGCTGGGATCCACGGTCGGAGAACCGACGTGTCCGCCGCGAACAAGAATCGTCGTTTCCCATCCGAAACTCACCACCGCGCGGGCGAGTTCAAGGCCGAGGATTCCTCCGCCGACGATCACGATCCGCCGCACCCGCTCGCGGCTCGCACAAATCAGCTCGGCGTCGTCGAGCGTATGATAGGCTACTACGCCCTCAAGGCTATGGCCGGGAACCGCAAGTTTTCGAGGCTCGGCTCCGGTGGCGACGAGCAAACGGTCATACCGAATCGTTCGTTCGTCCGCCAGTCGTACCTCGCGCTGGGGCGGATCTATGGCGAGCGCCCGCTCTTTGACGACGACAATTCCGTTCTCATCCCAATACGTAGGAGGGCGAGGGGTCAAGTCGGCGGCGGTCTTGCCATGAAAAATGCCTTCAAGATCGAGCCGCAGATAGAACTCCCGCCGGTCAGCACTGACCACCGTGATCTCCGCCTCCGGCTGCAAACGCCGGAGGGTCTCTACCGCATTGGCTCCCGCGGCACTGAAACCGAGGACTAAGTATTTCAAATTCCTGAAAGTCTCTTAGTTATCAAAGACAATGCCCATCGGATTACCTATCAGGAACGGCATTTGCACTGGAATGTCCAGAAGCAGAACCATGAGGACAAACCTGTCATGTCAGCCGAATCCCAATGGGTTACATTCAAAGTCGCGGAAGAAACCCTCGGCTTCGAGATTCAGTACGTGAAAGAGATGCTGCGGCTGCCCGAACCGCACGTGGTTCCGCATGCCGCTCCCGACAGTCTGGGAGTGATTCTGCTGAGGTCGGAGGTGATTCCCATCTTCGATCTGCGGCGGAAATTCGGGATGCAGGACCTGTATACTCAGGGCAGCGAGCTTTGTAATCTACTGCGGGCCCGGCAGCGTGACCATGAGGAATGGTTGAATGAGCTGCGACGCTGCGCCCACGAGAAGGAGCCGTTTACCCTGACGACGGATCCACACCAGTGTAAGTTCGGCCAGTGGTATGATACGTTCCAGAGCACACAGTTCGATATCTGCCGCCTGCTGGAGCGATTCGATCAGCCCCATGCGGCGATTCATGCGGTGGGGGCGCAGGTGGTAAAGTTGCAGCAAGAAGAGAATTTCGAAGCCGCCGCGGCCACGTCCGCCAAAACGATTCTCGATCTGATGATCGTTCTGTTCGGCGATCTCATCACGGAGATCGAGGAAAAGGCTCGTCCCAGTCTCATCGTAGTGGGTTCCGCCGCTTGTACGCTGGGCGTGGCGGTGGACGAAATCAGCGCCGTGGTGCGTTGCCGTGATGATGAAATCCAGCCGCCTGACAGTATTCCCGGAGTGGATCAGTTCGGCGGACTGATCGGCCTCCTCCCGCAAAAGGGAACCGATAAGTTCATCATGCTGCTCGATCCGGCCCAACTTTATCCACAACTGATTCTGCGGGCGAAGGAATCACCCGTTGCCGCGTAATTCGGAAGAGATCCGACTGCCTTCGTGACGTTCCGGCGGGCTTGGCCCGCCGGTTTCGTTTTCTTGGCTACGTAAGTTCCTCCCAGAGCCGCCGGTAGGAACGAAAGCGGCCGGCCGCGATGTCTCCCCGCTGTGCCGCCGCTTGCACGGCACAATCCGGCTCGGCCAGATGACGGCAATTGCGGAACCGGCAATCGGCGGCGAACTCGGCGATTTCGGGAAAGAGGTCGGCAAGGCTCTCGCGCGTGATACCGTAGGGAACGAAGCTCTTCATTCCCGGAGTATCCACCAGCGCGGCACGTTCACCGTAGGGAATCAGAAGTGCGGCAGTGGTGGCGTGCGTGCCTTTTCCCGACCACGTGCTGACCTCGCGCACGCGCAAGTCCAATCCCGGAATCAGGCGATTCAGAAGCGAGCTCTTGCCCACGCCCGAATTGCCCACGCAGGCGCTGATGCCGTGGGTAAGATCCGCCGCCAGCCGCTCCACGCCCTCGCCGGTAGCGTTGCTGAGCGGATAGACGGACAGATCGAAGGCCTCGTATTGCTCGCGAACCGTGTCGGCTCGTTCGCTTTGAGGATCCAAGTCGGTTTTAGTGAGAACCAGAACCGGCGGCACGCCCCCTTGTAACGCAGCCACCAGAAAGCGGTCAATGGAAGCGGTCTTGGTCTCGGGCTCGACCAGCGACGCCAAGATCATAACGCGGTCGGCGTTGGCAAAAAGCACCTGCCGTTCCTTGCGGAGTCCCTCGCGGACGAACTCGCTTGTGCGGGGCAGAACCTTCTCCACCATCCATTGCGCATCATGTTTCTCGCAGATGACGTGATCCCCCACGACGAGATGCTCTTCCTTCTCGCGGAACAGCCGCCCCCGCGCAATCGCCTCCATCGTCGTTCCATCCGCAAGAGCAAGACGGCATCGTTTTCCGGCGACGGTGATGACGCGAGCGTTGGCTTGGGGAGGGAGAGCGACCGGCATGACTCAGAACTTGCCGAATTTGAAGAGGATTCCGCCGGTCGGTCCACCGATGTCGTTGTTGTCGAGGTGATACATTTGCACGCCGCTGACCATGCGATAGCCGGCCGACAGTTCGGTGCGCATGAACGTCGTGATATTCATCTCGATCCCCAAGCTCGGTTCCAGAACGAAAAACTCATCGGAGATGACACTCTCATGATAATGATAATTCGGGTGGTCGGCATAGAAATAGTTCACGCTGCCGCCGCCGATGAGAAGCGTGAAGGTGGGATGAACCAGCCGATTCCATCCGCCGGTTATGCCGATTGTAAAGCCACCGTAGCCCATCGAGTATTTCAGAGGTACACCCCGATAGTGCCAGAAGACCTCGTCGGTTTCCCGCGAGCGCGCGAGTCCCTAGACACCTACTCCGAAAATGATCATATGGTTGATGATCCATCCGCCCTGCCCGCCGACCAGCACGTCGAACTCGTCGTTAATGCCGGTGAACTTCACCGAAAGCCCGCCGTAGCCGCCGTGCCGAATTTCGTGCGAGCCGAGCAGGGTTTCGTGTTCAACGGGCTTCCGCTCCGCCAACAGAGGAGAAGTCAGGATCAGGATGAGTGTGCAAAGTGTAACAAGCGTGCGCATTGGTTCCCTCCATAAACGCGGAACAGTGCTTTGAGGTGTGCGATTCTCTGGTTGCCCGGCCGGGCAAAATCTATCGAAATAATATAGCTTCCTCCTTCTACAAAATCAAGTTGTTACGGCAGCCAGTTGCCGATCTTGTGTCCGTGTGCTATATTACAACTATAGAAGTCTCATTAGAAAAGGAGTGACCAGACCGAGTGATTGAATCCCCTTCACCTTTTGCGAAGCCCTCGGAAGGACTGCGGATCAAGGACCATCAGACCATTATTCCCCGGCCTTCCACCGACGAAATCGCCAAGTTCCCCGAACAGTCGCGCGCGCTATTGGAGAAGATCGCAGCGCAACAGGAAGTCTTCCTCGACCGGGGAGAATACAAGATAGACACTCTGAAAGGCCGCCATTTCCTACTGGCCGGAGCCACCGGTCCGGGACTGGGCGGAGCCATCGAGACCGCCGCCCGTGCGCTCGCCGAAAAAGAGGGCAGCGTGACCGTTCTCGCCCGCGATTTGACCAGGTCCCTCGGCTATGAAATGGGCCGTCAGATGATCTCGCGGGCCGAACAGGCGGGAATGGGCAACCGGTTTCACTTGATTAACGACGGCATCGCCGCCGAAGGGCCGAACTTCGAGCGCATCGTCACCGCGCTTATCGAGGCGGGAGCCGACGAGATCATTTATATCAACACCATCGCCGCCGCCCACAGTGGTCTTCTGCCCGGCTATCCTCCTGTCTATGTGAAAGATGTGGACGAAGAAGGTCTGTTCCAGTGGCGATTGGCACCGCTCTCGGAATCCGCGATTGAGGGGACGAGAACGATCATGGGACGGCTGGCCGTGCATTTCCCGAGATCGCTGGAAGCGGCTGGCATTAAGGTTGCTCTAACTTGCTATATAGATTGGCGGGGAAGCCTTGATGTTCTCAGCCG
>JAHJDG010000081.1 GCA_018812265.1 bacterium
CCCACGAGCGATTTGCCTACCTGAACAGCAGCATCGTCCGCGAGGTCGCCCGTCTGGGCGGCCGCGTGGATTGTTTTGTTCCGGACTTCGTGGCTGCCGCTCTGGCCAAAAAACTCGGCCGGGAGAAATCATGATCCCACGAATCGGACTCGATCTGGAACCGGGGACCGCCGCTATGAGGGTAATCCCCGGCCTCGATCTGCTCGATATTGCCTATGCCGCGACCCATGGCGGAGCGCAGATCATCATCGCGCCCGCGCGTCTCCTTTTCGAGTCGGAGGATTATGATCCGGGATTGTTCGACCGTCCCGGCCTGCCGCTGTTCGCCGTGAAGGCCGAGCCGACCGATCTCGACCGTTTGCCCGCTCTGGGGGGCGCTGCCGACCGGATCGTTATCGCCGGCGAGCGCAATCTACCCGTTCTCGATCCGCAATCTGCCGCCGAGTCCGCCCGGCGGGGAGCCGCTGCCGGTCAGGACATCGGAGTGCTGATCGAACCGGATGCGGCGGCATTGAAAGAAATCTCGCGCGCCCGTGTGAACTGGGCCTATTTCTCGACGCTGCGAGCCTTTGAATCCGCCACTTCTGAGGAAGCCGAGGCTGAAATCGCGCGCTTGACGTCCGCGGCACTGGCCGCCAATCGTCTCAACCTGCGCACCGCCCTCTGGGGTCCGACCGGGAGACACTTGCCCGCTGCTCTGTGCGCGATTCCCTACGTAGAGGAGGTCTATCCGACGCCCGATCTGTGGGCGATGGCGTTGCGCTCGGGGTGGGAAAGAGCCGTGGCCGACTACGCTCGCCTAATGCGTTGAAAGACTCTCGCGCCATTCCGCGTCTTGTCGCGTGGCTGATTATTATCCTCGGAATGCTGGCTTGCCGGGCCGGTTTCTTAGAGGACGTCATCTACAACATTGACGAAGCCGAGTATGCCGTAGCGGCGGATGCTCTCGATCACGGCTGGTTGCCCGGTGTGGATCTGCTCGGCTCGACCAAACCTCCCGGCATCGCTGTTCTGTTCAATCTGCTCTTTCACATTTTCGGCCGTTCGATGGCGGTGATCCACGTCGCGCATGTAATCCTCATGATCGGCGCCGGCATTCTGCTTGTCGAGCTGGCGATAGCCCTGTGGAGTGCCACCGCCGCCGTTCCCGCCGCACTGCTGTTCTGGATGGTGCTGAACAGCTTCAATCTGCCGCACGAGATCATCGCTCTCAATGTGGAATCGCCCGGAATTCTTCTCATCCTCGGTGCGTTCCTGCTGGTTTGGGCACCTTCGCGGAGCCGATGGCGAATTCTACTCGGTGGAATCCTCGCGGGCGCGGCGATTCTCTTTCGGCAGAGTCTGGGGGCGTTCCTGCTTCCGCTGATCTTTCTGGTCGGGAAGGACTCGAACCGTCCGCTGCGGGGAATTGTCGTGCTGCTCGCGGGTGTGTGCTTGCCGTGGCTACCCGTTTTCGTCGTCTATGCGCAAGCCGGAGCGCTGGCCTGGACATGGGACTCGTGGGTGCGCTATCCGATCACGTACTCGAGTGACACGGGCATTCTCGGTTTCCTTGATGCGCTCTACCTGAACCTGACCGATTTTGCAACGCAGGCCACCATTCCTTTGGCCGCCGCTATCGGAGGCGGCATTGTCGTCTGGCGGAGTCCGAAAGATCGCGGCCGATCCTTTCTCTTCTGGATGACGCTCGCATCCGTGCTGGCGCTGTTTTCCGGATCGCGATTCTTCGGTCACTATTGGATTCAAATCTATCCGGTCCTCGCGCTGCTCGGCGTTCCGGCCTGGTTCACTCTGTGGCGGGGCACGCGGATTTATCGGCTTCTGCTGGTCGGAGCGATTGCCATTGGCGGACTGGTGGCGACGCTGCATTTTCCGACCTGGCGACTCTGGGATCACTATGCGCCGCCGCGCGGCGTGGCCTTCTTTCACCTCGGCAAGGAATCGCTCGAAATCAAGACCGCCGAATTTGTTCGTGCGAATACCGAGCCGGATGAGACCATCGTCGTCTGGGGATACTGTCCGCAGATTTACTACCATGCCGACCGGCTGCCGGGCGTCCGCGATTACCTTTGCCAGTACATCACCGGCTACTCGCCGGGATCGTTCGATCCGTTTTCGCAGCGCGCCCCGCGATCCTGCGGTCATATCCGGGCCGAGGAGATGTTCGTCGAGGATTTGGAGCGACGCCGGCCCAAATACGTTTTCGATCTTGTGCAAGTCTA
Organism: bacterium; assembly: GCA_018812265.1. GTDB lineage: Bacteria > Electryoneota > RPQS01 > RPQS01 > RPQS01 > JAHJDG01. The sequence goes on from JAHJDG010000081.1 coordinate 2,223, forward strand.
CGACTACACGTTCCCCTTCATAAAATACTCGATCCGCAGTTACCCGATGCTGGCCGACTACATGCGGCGGCGCTACCTGCCCGAGGGCAGGATCGGCGACGTGCTCGTCTATCGTCGTCGCACTCCCGCCGACACGTGGTGGCCTTCCCAAGAAGACGTCAAGTAGCCCTTTCTGGAGATGCCATGACCGATCCCCGTTCAGAAAAACTCATCGAGCGCTTTCCGGAGATTTCTCATATCACCGACGCCGGCATCCGCGCCAAGACCGTATCCGCTTTTCTCGAAGCCATGAGTCTGGGCGGATGGACCCTCGATGATCTCGACCGTATTCCGTTCACTCTGTTGATTCCCAACTGTCCGGTGAGCCTGCTGACGCATATGCGCTCGGTCGTGCAAACGGCGCTGCGAATCGCCGAAGTCCTCGACGGTCACTACAATCGCTACTATCAGGTGGATCGCGACGTCATGCTGTCGGGAGCGGTCTTACACGACGTCGGCAAGCTTATGGAATACGCCGAAACCGAAAAAGGATTCGTAAAAAGCCACGTCGGCAAGATCATGCGCCACCCGTTCTCGGGAGCCGCTCTGGCAATGAAGCACGGACTCCCCGACGAAGTACAGCACATCATCGCCACCCACGCTCACGAAGGCGACGACGGCTACCGCACCCCCGCCTCCGTCATCGTCCACCACGCCGACTTCATCAACTTCGAGCCCTTACGCGATCTACTGAAGTAACGGCGGTATTGCCGCTTGTCTTGGTAGTGCCGCACGGCAGTGCGCCATAGGAAATTGCCCTACACATGCCGAAATCTGTTCGTCTGCCACATTATAATTACGGGACAACAGGTGGTTATTTCCTAACCCTCTGCACGCACAACAAAGAATGTCAGTTTGGTGTAGTAGCGGACGGAATCCCATGTTTGAATGAATATGGACGAATCATCGAGAGGGAGTGGAAACGTTCTGCGGAAATCCGCAAGGAACTCGGATTCGGTGATTTTGTGATCATGCCGAATCATTTGCATGGTATCGTGTTCATCAAGGAAAGTGATGGAGCGCACTGCCGTGCGGCACTACCAAGCCGTGCGGCATCACCGGAGGTGTACTTGCGTGGTAGTCGTGACCGCGAGAAGCATTCAATAAGCACCTTTGTTGCGGGATTCAAATCATATACAACCAAACTCATCAATGAACTTAGGAAAACACCGGGTGCTCGTCTTTGGCAACCCAATTACTTCGAGCACGTCATCCGGAATGAGGAGCAAGCTCGCCGAGCCTGCGAGTACATTCAAACGAATCCCATTCGCTGGAAATTAGACAAATACCATCCCCGGTAGTGCCGCTCGTCTTGGTATTGCCGCACGGCTTGGTAGTGCCGCACGGCAGTGCGCTCC
>JAHJDG010000082.1 GCA_018812265.1 bacterium
CCGCCACGTTGGCGGCATTCAGAATCTCCGCCTTGAGAAGGACCGTATCACCGGGCATGAAGAAGAACGACGGACCATCGCCATTGATATCATTGTAGCAGCCCTTCGCGGCCAGATCGGTGAAAGCCGCAAATTCTCCTCCGGCACGAAGGTGAAAATCAACCGTCTGTGCGGTGAACGTTCCGGTGCGGCTGCCGGTGGTGTAATAGCTGCGGTTGACGGTGGTCTGCGGATCGAGCAGCGGATACCAACCGTTATTGGGGTAGCCCGTGGCTTGGCCAATGACGATAAAAAAGTCCTGGTTGGCTGTGAAGTCCACCGAGTCCGGGAGCGTCACATCGAACCAGCTATTGGCTCCCCCCGGAATGGAGATCGCCGCGGCCATAAGCTGCTGGCCGGGACGATTGGCCGCCTGCACGAGGTGAACGAACACGGAGCAGGTTGCCGCAGCGGTCCCGCCATTACTGAGGGGCATGTACACGCTGCGGAGTTGGAAATTGGACGGTGGCGTGAAACGAACGGTCACGTAGTAATTGGTCATCGTGGTGTACCGGAAATAGTTGTCGTCATCATCATAGAACAACGTATCCGGTTCGGGATTGTCAAGCGAGCCTTCCCTCGAGACCGACGTAGGATCGAGATAGACACTCTGGGTGAGTGTCGGGCTGGCCATTGCCGCAGCGGCAAATACCAGCAGACAGAGGACAAACAGAAGACGCAGTTTCATCGTTCTCTCCTCAGGTGATTGAGTTATTGGAATGTTGTTCGAAATCGTATTCTGGAGGGGTCAGCAAACATTATATGGCAAGGCCTATGCCCGAATGGTTGTTTTCCAAATAACTGAAATTAATAGATACACATCTCGAGTATGCTGAGTTTGGCGCAAGTATTGCGCAATTGGTGCATAACTTGCCCACACTACTTCGCCTTGCATGGCGACAGGCTGTTGCCTACAAGTAAAGCCGGTTCGTCCGGATATAGGCCAGAACCGATGCTGGCAGCCAATCGTCCACGGAGTGGCCATCACGGATCCGCGAGCGAATCTCGCGAGCCGAGATGTCAAGCAGCGGTGTGTAGAGAATTCTTACCCGCCTCAAGTAGTCCGGCCGGACATTCTGCACATCAAAACCGGGGCGGGGTAGCCCGGCCACTTGAACGTCACGAAAAAGCGCTTCCGGATCTTTCCAATGCGGGAGTTCGATCAGGGAATCCATCCCGACGATCAGCCAGATCTCCCGCTGCTCGCGGGGTAAGGAAGCAATCACGCGTCGAACGGTGTCGGTAGTATAGGCCGGCCCGACGGTCTGCTCCTCAAACTCCGCCAGCTCCAGACCGGTGAACTCGACCAAAGCCCGCCGCAGCATTTCCTTGCGATGCACATAAGGCGTGAGCGGCTCAGCCATTTTGTGCGGCGGCAACGGATTGGGGAGAACCAGTATGCGATCGAGTTCAAGCTCTCGGCGGGCCGCATCGGCGGCACGCAGGTGACCATAGTGAACCGGATCGAACGTCCCGCCGAAAAGACCAAGACGGGTCATGGCTCGGAGGCGGTGGATCCGCTGCGGGCGATTCGCTGCGGGAGCAGACCGAGCATCTGACGGGCGCGGACGGTGAAGCGGCCGTCGGGATAGCGCTCCAAGTACAGATCGAGCTCGCGGCGGGCCTTTTCCCAATCCTTCAGGGCAAAGTAGCTGCGTCCTTTGAGAAATTGCGCCGACGCGGCCAGCGGCGTATCGTAGTAGTTATCGAGTACGATGCCGCAGTAGAGCAGCGCCGAGGCATATTCGCCCAGATCGTAGTACAACCGGGCGGCGGCATACTCCTTCCGGGCCAGTTTGTCGCGACAGAGACCGAGATAGCGATAACTGCTGTCGGTGAGGGCATGGTCGGGATAGTCCTCGAGGAATCGCTGGAAACCGCGCAGCGCCTTGTCGGTCAGCGTCTGGTCGAGGGGAAACTTCGGCGATTGCTGGAAATAGCTGAGAGCTTCGAAATAGACGGCGTCCCCGGCCAACTCGCTAAAAGGATATTGGTCCGTCACGCGACGAAATTCCTCGGCGGCGACCAGATAATCGTTCAATTCATAGGTGGCCAACCCGAGGAAGAACTGTGCGGAGTCCACGACGGACGAACCGGAGTAGTTCAGGACAATATCCCGCAGGAGTCCTTGAGCTCGGACGAATCGTTCGCGCTTCATGTAGTTCTTGGCGCGCATCCAGGCCTCGTCGAGCGCACCGATGGGCGTCCCCTTGCGCTTGGCGCAGCCGAGCGCCAGAGCCAGAAATACGGCCACGACGCCGATCAGGAATATTCGTTGCAGGAGTTTATCGGTTCCGGACAAGTGAATCCTTTGTGATGACAGTGATGAACTCCCGTCACTCATGACGCTCATCTATCGTGAACGAACGGTATACAGAAGGAATACGGTGGTGCAGGTAACGAGAATAATGCCAAGAGGCTTCAGCCAGCTCTCCACGACTCCGGCGGCAACTGTGGAATCGGATGCGATCCCAATGGTGTCACCGGGCATCTCCCATTGAAACAGGTCGGTGGACAGGGAATCCGGTGTTTGCAGGGAATCGGGTTCGAGCTGCGCGGCAACCGGCCCGGCGACGACCAGAACGATCAGAACCACCAACCTGCTGGTTAGACTCCCAAGTGCGGGATGAAGTTTCACGGAGAATCGCACTCAGAACCTCCACGCGCAGGTTAGAGATCCGATGCCCAGAACGGGCGTGCGACGGCTGTAGATTACTCCCAGGGCCACTTGGATGACGTCATCCGGAACCAGTAACCGGGCGGCACGGCTGCGGAACCAGTTGGCATCCAGAAGCCCGATCCCCGCCGTCCATGCCCAGGACCGGCTGCGCGAGAATTGCGTCCCCCCCGCCCGAAGAGCCAGTGCCCGCACCGGACGCCACTCGACCCCGGCGTGGGGCTCGAGGAAGGCGGGCTTGCTCGACTCGGTGAGGTTCATAACCTGCATGGCCAGAGTCAAATTCTCGCGAACGATGGCGACTCCGGCGGTCGTGGTCTGATCGGAGCGGTGATCGAGGGGATGCCAGAGGCGAACTCCGGACTCGGGAAACCGCTGATATTGCACTCCCACGCGAACCCCCCGCGGACGGAGGATCACACCGTAGCTGTAGCTTTCGCCCTGTGGACGATCCCACGAGTAATAGCGATCTACCCGCCCCCCCACGGCCACGCGAGGATGAAGAGCCAGCGATACCAGGAGACTGTTCTGGTGACCGTCGAGCGGCGAGCGGTTCTCGTAGTCATTATAGCGAGCGGTGTCTCCGGCCAGCATGACGGGCTGGGAGAGAAACACGGCAATCGCGATAATTCGGGCCTGCAAGGCCGCCGCCGTGGTCAGCGTGCGAACACCGTCCGAGACCTGATCAAGCGTGTTTCGCTCGGGAGCGGCGGCCGGTCGGGATTTCCCCAACTGGAGGAAGCCGCCCGGATTGACTACCAGCGTGGCGCGCCAGCCGCGATCGGGATCGAACAGCCGCAATCCGGCGGGATTGATGCTCTGCGACTGAGGCGCGTAGGAAAGAGCGATCGTACTCATGCCCATTGCCAGATCCCTGCTGAAGGCGGGATTGGGAACCAGCGTGATCCAATCCCCGGCATGAGCTGCTTTCAATGAGACCAGAAGAATCAGCGCGATCACAAGCCGACGGATTCCTCGTGCCGCAGGGTGGATCATGCTTTCCGCCCCCCGGAAGCGCGCGGTCGCGAAAGCCACAGGGCGACAAGAACCGCCGTTAGCAGGAGGGAGTAGAACGGCAGCCAGACGCGCGCCAGACGAGCCGCCAACGTGATTTCACCGCGTACAGGCACGGTGCCAAAGATCATTCCCGCCCGATCATAGCCCAGCGAGCAACGAATCTCTCCGGTGGGAAGAATGAGCGCGCTGATGCCGGTGTTGCCGGCTCGCACGATGCTGCGGCGAACGGCAACGGCCCGGAGTCGAGCCAGATTCAAATGCTGATAGGGTCCTGAGGAATTGCCGTACCAGCCGTCATTGGTAATCGTTGTGAGCAGCGCCGCGCCGCCGTGAACCATGTCCGCGGCGATCTCGGGGAAAATCACCTCAAAGCAGATCAGACAACCGAGCGGCGGAACTCCGTCATGCTCCGGAAAGACGACAATCTGCGAGGCCGGTTCCCATTCCGCCTGACCGAGATGAAGCTGGTGCAGAAACGGAAAGAGCTTCTGACCGGGAATGCGTTCCCCGAAAGGAACCAGATGGACCTTGGCGGATCGCAGCAGTTCCTGCGTGCCGGGACGGAAGAGAAACGCGGCGTTGTACGGCACCATCCCCCGCTGAGCATCATTTTCATAATCGGTCGCGCCGGTGAGTAGACATACCCCCGTCGAATCGCAGAACTCATGCAGGATGTTTCGGATCCACGGGCGGTAGCAAATGGGCGCGGGAGTCGCCGTCTCGGGCCAGACCAACAAGCGAGCGCCGGTCTCCCGGACGGATGCCGAGACCTTGAGGTAGCTCTGGGCGATGGCTTCGGCGGACGTTTGCCATTTCTCGCTGACGGGAGTGTTGGCTTGCGCCGCCGCCGCCGGGATGAGTTCGCCCCTATCGCATTGCC
>JAHJDG010000083.1 GCA_018812265.1 bacterium
AGGATGAGGGATGAAGGATGAAGGATGAACGATAAGCGATGAAACCGCCCCCTAAGGAAAACGCTGAAAGGCTGAAAGCTGAAAAGTTGAGATTCTGGACGGCCTGCTCTCCCATACGCAGGAGCGTATGGGCTAGTAATCCAAAGAGCGGGTATCCAGAATGATGGCATCAGGAATCGCGCACAGCAGTACGGCGCTACGGTGATTCTCAGTTTTTCGTGGTTTCGGCCTTTCTGTTGCTCCCCCCCCGCAGGAATTCCGGCCGGGACGCAGTCCCGGCTCGACGAGGGAGCGCATGTCCATGCGGCGCTACGGTGATTCTCAGTTTTTCCCCGATGGGGCGGCCCGCTACGTATGGAAGCGCGGGGCGGGTCTCTGGTGGCCGGTCAGACCCACCCCGAATCGTCGGAACGGATCTTGCCCGCTCTGCAAAGCTGGTCGGCCAATGTCCCTCGCCAAAAACCATTGCCGACCCGTGTGTCCGTTTAACATTCTGTAATTCCTAACTCTGCCAGTCGTAGTGGATTCGAAGCTTGGGCATATTCTGCTTGCACACGCGGCCAATTATTATGTAAATTCTAAGGCTTGAAGATGCTGCGAGCGGATGATTGGGTCACGCGAACCACGAACACCGGAGTCTGATGTGAGAGCTTGTTCACTGATCCTATGTGGTACGTTCCTGCTGATTGCCGGAGCCGCCGAACTCTTCGCCCAAGTCGAGCCCGAGCCCACCGCCTACGCGGCGGGGCAAGTCATTGTCCGGTTCGACAAACCGACTACCCTGAGCGACGCTCGCGCCACCCTCAGTCCTTCCTTGTTTTCCCCCGCTCGCTCGCTCGTCCCATCCCTCAATATCTTCCTCGTCAAACTGCGAGACGGCAAACTCAGCGTTCCCGCCGCACTGGAGTTGCTCAAGGCGAATCCGCAGGTCCGCTGGGCACAGGCGGATCACCTCCTGAGCGAACGCGCCACGCCCAACGATCCGCTGTTCGTGACCCAGTGGAATATGAATCAGTCCAATGACGCCGACATAGATGCGCCGGAAGCCTGGGACATCACCACCGGCGGGACCGACTATCACGGAAATCAGATCGTCGTCGCCGTGGTGGACGGGGGCTGCCTGCTCACCCATCAGGACCTGGCCGCGAACATTTGGGTGAACGCGAATGAGATCGCCGGGAATGAAATTGACGACGACTCCAACGGCTACGTGGACGACGTGAACGGCTGGGACGCCTACGCGAGCGACGGCTCGATCCCGGTCACCAATCACGGTACCCACGTCAGCGGCATCGTCGGGGCGCGCAGCAACAACGGAGTTCTGATCAGCGGCGTGAACTGGAACGTCAAGATCATGCTGGTGGCGGCGTCCAGCACGCAGACCTCGATCGTTTCCATCGGCTACAACTATATCATTGACCAGAAGAATCTCTGGTGGTCCAGCGCGGGCGTGCGTGGCGCGAATATCGTCGCAACCAACAGCAGCTTCGGAGTCAACTACGGGAATTGTGAATCGGGCAGTTATCCGATCTGGAACGATCTCTACAACGAGATGGGCACGATCGGCATTCTCTCCTCCTGCGCAACCGCCAATTTCACGGTGGACGTGGACGTCTACGGCGACGTGCCGACCGGATGCTCCAGTCCCTACATGATCTCCGTCACCAATACCACCAGCTCCGACCAGAAGAATTCCAACGCCGCCTATGGCGACTCGACCATTGACCTCGGCGCGCCCGGCACCAACATCCGCAGTCTGACGTCCAACAACGGCACCGGCACGCTATCCGGCACTTCGATGTCCACTCCGCACGTCAGCGGCGCGATCGCGCTCCTTCACTCCGCGGCCGATTCGGTGTTCTACCAGTTTTATCTGGCGCGTCCCGACATGGCCTGCTTCGCCCTGAAACAGATACTACTCGAAAGTGTGGATCCGCTGCCCGGATTCGATACCTTGACGGTTTCCGGCGGACGATTGAATCTACGCAACGCGCTATTGGCGATGGCGGATTTCGAGCCGCCCGACACCGTGCTCCGGGGCGTCCATATCGTCTCTCCCAACGGCGGTGAAGAATGGTACTCCGGCAACTGGGTCGAGGTCCAATGGTCGTCCTTCGGACTCAGCGAAAACGTCAAGATCGAGCTTAACCGCGACTATCCGAATGGTTTGTGGGAAGTCATCTTTCCCGACATTCAGAATTACGGCATCGAGGCGTTCCTGATCGAAGGCGAAACCACCACCCACGTGCGTCTTCGCGTTTCCAGTCTGCTCACTCCCGCGCTGAGCGACGTTTCGGACGGCGATATTCATCTCGTCAGTCCGATTCTCGATATCGTTCACAACTCGCTGGGCGATTTCGAACCGGGCGCCGGCACCGTGACCTGCTGGGCTTCGGACAGCTCGCCGCTGCTATCGGTGGCGGGAGTGTACATGTTCTTCCGCGCGACCGGCGGCACGGACTTCGATTCGCTCGATCTCCTGGCCACCGGCAATCCCAGCGAGTATTCCGCCGATCTCAGTTCGTTCGCGGCAGGGAACTACGAATACTACGTGCAGATGCGCGACAACGCCGATCGTCCGGTGCGCGATCCGGTCGGAGCTCCCGTCAACTTCCACACCTTCACCGTCGGCGATCTCTGTGAAGCGGCCATCGCCTATGATGATGGAACGGCCGAGTTCTATGGCTGGAGCGACGGCGGGACGTTGAACGACTTCGAGTGGGCGGTGAAGTTCACTCCCGTGGGTGTTCCCTATGTCCTATGCGGGGCGAGCGTCGCGGTTTCCCACGGACTTCCCGATACGATGCACTCGCCGATTCAGGTGCGCGTGTACGATGCGAATGGAGCGGGCGGGCAGCCGGGGACGTTGCTGTGGCAAGGTTCGCACGGTTCCATCGGAAACGAGATCGGCGGTCTTTCAGCGGGAATCCATTGGGCGGATGTCGTCATCCGGGACGGCGGCGGCGAGAAGTTGATGCTCAGCGTGCCCGAATTCTATATCAGCGTCTCGAATCTGGGCTTCGGGAAATACGAAGCTTTCGGGCGGGACGCAAACGGCCCCAACGCCCATCGCTCCTACTTCTATGATCCCTGTGAGGTGGAGTGGTTCAGCGAAGACGATACGACGGCGAGTGACAATGCCTACCCCGGCAACCGGATGATTCGCGCGCTCGGTTATGCCGTAGCGCCACCCGATCTCGTTGCCGCTCGCGACGGCGACGAGATCAAGCTCCACTGGAGCAGCACCGGTGCGCCGCTTTACAACGTGTATTCGAGCGCACTGCCGGAAGGCCCGTTCGGTTTTCTGGAGTCCACGACGGATACGATTCTCACCGTCGCCGCGGTGGATACGACGGGAGAAAAACTCTTCTACCGCGTGCAGTCCGCCACCGAATAGAAACCTCTCGAAAGCGGATCGAATCGCTGATTCGGATCATGACAAGAGCGTATCCCAATAATATTTTGGGATACGCTCTTCATGTAGGAAGCCGAGGAAAGTCTGCGCTCGCTATTCGTTGCGGCTTTTCAACGTTCCTGTAAAAGGAAAAGCCCGCAAGTATCGCTACTTGCGGGCCAAGCCCTTCCTTGGCTGGGGGACAGGGACTCGAACCCCGACTCTCAGATCCAGAGTCTGATGTCCTGCCAATTAGACGATCCCCCAGGGATCTCGCGAATACGCCCAAATTCCAGCGGGCCAGCACACCCGCAATGCTGCCAATATAATACAAAATCTCACATTACGCAACCCTCACCGGCCACCATCTCTGGCCAGCAATTTGCTCTGATTTGTTGTGACTGCTCCAGCACAGTTCAGGAGTCTATAACTTTCGTCAGGGAGTCCGATTGTGCCGCCGAATCTTGATTTGGGGCCTGAACCGTCCCGCAATCCAGACCTGATCTCTATTTACGACAAGATCTTGAATCACCTTTATGGGGTGGCTTTGCGGCTTGATGCGAATGGCCGCATCGTTCAGATCGGTTCCGGTTGGGACGAGCTTGCAAACCGCACCGACCGCGACGATTTGGCCCGCAATTCGGTGCTCGGCAGACCGCTTTGGGACCTGTCCAAGGATGAGGAGTCACGCTCAAACCTGCGGATGTCGCTGGGTTCACTGGCCCGCGGGCAAACGGAACAGGCCATGCATCCGCTGGACTTGGGGAATCCGCAGAAACCGCTGCTGATCCAGCTCTCGCTCAGCGCTCTCCACGACGATGGCCAGTGCATGGGCTTTCTGGCCCACGGAGTGGACGTGACCACCGAACACGTCATCCGCCTGGCACTACTCGACCGCGAACGAAAGCTCCGCGAACTCAAGGCTACCTGTGAACAGCATGGCGAGCAGGTCACTGCGCTCGAAAACGAGATTGTCAGACTCACCGAGAAGCTGACCGCCAAGGACGAAGAACTCGATATGCTCTGCGAGCAACAGGCCGCGTACCAAGAGCGGATCGAGTCGCTCAGTACTCAGCATGCATCCGGCGAAGAGCAATTCACCGCCCTGCAAACCCAGAAGACGGCTCTCGAGCGGCAAATCAGTGAAAGGAACGGAGAGATCACGGCCCTCGAAGAGCAAGTCGCGATTTTCCAGATTCGCACCGCCGATCTGGAAGAGAAGCTGGCATCTCTTTCGTCCGAGCGGTGGGAGACCGATGCGCAGCGTCAGGCCGAAACCTCCGAGTGGGAGAGTACGATCGGCGACCTGCTTTCCGCGTTCCGCAAGTCTCCCGACGATTTCCACTCCCGATTCTGCCGCATCGCGTGCGAGACGGGCGGAGCCGTTTTCTCGACGCTGACGGTGTTCGCCAGTGATATTCAACGCTTCCGCTACGTCGCCCAGCATGGAGCCCCCGATTTCCACCGGTACATGATTGACAATTCCGTCGTCGAGTTGGCGCTTGGCGAAGGACCGGAAGGGATCGCCGCCGAGAAGGGCTGTCCGACCAAGTTCGATCACCTGCTCGAGCGCGAAGACTTTGCGAAGTGGGCTCCCGTCGCCGAGCAGAACGGCTATAACTGCATTTGGGCTTTTCCGCTCTCCGACGAGGAGGGAATCTACGGAGTCCTGCAGCTCTACTATGCCGAGGAGGATGCGGCTCTTCCCGTGCCGGACTACACGCGGTTGAGCCGGATCTGCCAGTTTGCCGTCCCGCTCCTCCGCGTAGGGGATACGTGGCCGGCAACGGCAGACTCGCATGACGAACCGCCCGCGTCGGCGCACGTCGCAAAGCCTGAGGGCTTCCGGACGCTGGCTTCCGATCTGGCCGAGGAATTCAGCAATCTTCTGACCGGCGTTCTGGGCCATTCGTCGCTGGTGGCGGCGGAGATGGGGGAATCCAGTACGGCGATCGAAGACGTCCGCGCCATCGAGCGCTCGGCCCGCGGAGCGGCTCGTCTGACGCGCAAACTCTCGGCCCTGTGCGGAGCGGGTCACAAGGCGGCGGCGCCCTTCGATCTGGCCGCGTATTTGAAAACATACGTTCGCGACCGCGCGAACTACTTTCCCTCCGGGGCGGCGGGAGTCGCGCTCCCCAGCGAGCCGTGCACGGTGCACGCCGAGAGTGCCGTGCTCGAGATCATGCTCGACGGAATGGCCGATCATGCCCGCCGGTCAGGCAGCGGATCGGGAACTCCGACGTGGACGCTGAACGTGGAACACGAATCGGCCCGACTCTCGCTTACGTACTCGGGACCGGCGGCGCTTCCCGGTTGGTGGGACGACGGCTTGACTCCGACTCATCATCGGGCACAACTTCACGAAATCGCTTTCTCCCGCGAGGCCGCACAGGCGCACGGCGGTTCGCTTCAGTTCATCGAGAGCGACGGCACCACTCAGATCATTCTCATGCTACCTCTGGCAGTGAAGAAGATAGGACAGCAGGCAGGGTAGTTCACACGAATACCGGGGAGACGGTGGAGAAAGCGGGCGGATCATCACGATCCGCCCGCGTTGTCTCCCCCCGCTTCGCGGGGGGATTAGAGGGGGGGGCTCCGGGGAAAAAAGAATAAAACGGTAGTGCCGCACGGCCGTGCGCGGATTCGAGGGATCTGAACGCGCATGGCTATGCAGCGCTACGGTAATTGCGCACGCAGTGCAGCGCTACGGGGAATAGCGCACGGCCGTGCGGCACTACCGTTCGCGCAGAATTCTCTCCACCTGTTGTCGGGACATGCCGGGCTGAATGAGAAAGTTCAATGTGCCGATCTCAATGTCGCTGGCAATCACGTAGTAGTACTGACTGAGCGGGGCGGGCGGTGGGAACCGCAGCACGTTCTCATGCACGTAGAACGTGTCCTCGGTTGCCGCCAGAAAGTCCCAGTCTTCCGTTAGGTCCTGTTCAAAGAAGATCACATAGGACTGAATCGGCGACGGGAAGCCGCACTCCGTGCTGTCCACGATGCTCCAGTTGAGCCGAATGTGGGGATACTGCGGAAATGCCACGAGGTTCTCCGGCTGGGCCAGATGATAGAAGTAGAACGCTCCCATGTCGCTCGGCGTGCAGTCGGGATCGAACATCGCCGGATCGCCCGCGTCAATGCAGGGAGAATTTCCTGTGAGATGATAATTCCCCACTCCTGCATTCACGAATTTGGGATTGAGAAAGATGTTATTGTACACATCGCACGGATCTCCGTTGCGATTGGTGGTGACGATTTGGCCGAGGCCGGGGGGAACGGTTCCACCAAAGTTTCCGCCGGCATTCCCATAGAAATCGGAAAAAACCGGCGCGGTCGCTGTGGCGTTCCAGTAGATGGCTACCGTGCCGCCTGAGAAACTCACAATCGAGTTGCGAAGTTGCGGCGATGCAAGGTAGTAGCAATACATGGCGCCGCCCTGACTCACCGCCGTGTTGTGACTGATCGTGCAGTTTGTCAGCAGAGGGGCAGAGTCCTGGGTCTTGATGCCGCCTCCTTGTCCTGCATGATTGCCAAGAATTATACAGCGATTAAAACTCGCCGGACTACGGTCCAATAGATAGACACCGCCTCCTTCGTTAATGGCACGATTGCCGCTGATCTCGCAATCAACGAAATTCGGTGTGGCTAAGGCGTAGCAGGCGATTCCACCTCCCGCATTCCCGGCGGTGTCGCCACTGATTGTGCAGTTCAGGAAAGTCGGCGATGCATAGTAGCCGCAGTAGATCCCTCCTCCTCCATCTGAAGCGTAGTTTCCCCAAATAGAGCAATTCGCAAAGAATGGTGACGCTCCATTCCAGCAGAAAATGCCACCGCCTGAAGCATCTGGATTCGTGCCTGTCGCGTAGCCTTTTTCGATGCGACAATACACGATTCGACTCCCAGTGGAGGTTGAGTCCCCGAACCGCAATCCACGCCATCGGGGTGTACCTATTTGCTCTGTTGAGAACACTATCGAGTCCTCTTCCGTACCTATGGCCAGCAGCGTCCCCCGCACCTCGAACTTGTACGGCCCCATGAAATTCAGCACCACTCCCGGCTCGATCACCAGCGTGTCCCCGGCAGGGATAAGCAGATCACAGATCACGGCATAGGGCGAATTGGCAGCGGAAATCATACCCGTTAATGTTCCACACAGGGTAGATGTATCCGGTTCCGTTTTTACTAGCCAGAAGTCATACCCCCCCGCACCGATTGAACATGTATAGCCCGCCCACACATAGCCACCGTCCGCTGTTTGCTGGACGAATGTGCACGCATCGTCTTGAGTACCTCCATAGACTCGACTCCACAAACTATCACCATTCTCATTTGTCTTCACGAGCCAGAAATCTGAGCCTCCCATCCCAAATGACTGGGTGTATCCTCCAAAAATGTATCCGCCTTCTGCTGTCTGCTGAATATTGCCACCCTCGTCAATGTTGCTTCCTCCGAATGTCCTGCTCCACAGGCTGTCACCGTTGGCACTTATCTTCACCATCCAGTAGTCCCCGTTCCCCGCGCCGATTGATGTGCGTCCTCCAAGAATGTAGCCGCCGTCTGTTGTCTGCCGAATGGAACCACATTGTTCGCTGCCACCACCTCCATAGGTTCGGTTCCATAGGCCACTGCCATTGGAGTCTGTCTTCACTACCCAGATATCGAGAGATCCTGCGCCAAATGAGCTGGTATGCCCCACTAGTACATAGCCGCCATCAGTGGTCTGCCGAACGGCATAGCACTCGTCGGCTTGGCTTCCGCCAAAGGTTCGGCTCCACAAGCTATCGCCGTTAGCATTCGTTTTCAATAACCAGTAGTCCCAGCTCCCCGCACCGAATGATCCCGTGCCTCCGGCGAGAATAAAACCGCCGTCTGTTGTCTGCTGGACTGCAAAGCACTTGTCGGCACTGGTGCCTCCGTAAGTACGGCTCCACAGACTGTTGCCGTTTGAGTCTGTTTTTACGAGCCAGAAATCATCATCCCCTACGCCGAATGACTTTGTAAATCCCGCGAGAACGTATCCTCCATCTGGAGTCTGCAGAAGCCCCTTGCATTCGTCGTCGCCGTTTCCTCCAAATGAACAGCTCCACAAGCTGTCGCCATTGGCACCCGTCCTAATCAGCCATGCGTCCCTATTCCCAGGACCAAAGGGCCCCGTTGATCCGCATCCTCCGAAGACATAACCTTCATCGAAAGTCTGTGTTGCAGCATAACAAATATCTCGACCACTTCCCCCGTACGTCCTCGTCCACATCGTGTCTGGTCCTTGGGCACAAGCCACGCTGTACACAGTCAAGGCCAAACTGACGAAAAACCATCGAGCGTTCCTCATGATCATTGTCTCCCCGTTTCTGACTTCTTGGATTATGACTCAGCTATTCCGGAGTTAATTCGGCATATCAATATATCTTAGTGGGAGGCTAATAGGCAATATCTGCAACAACATTTTTCAATATGGAGTGACCTGTCAGTTTATATAGAAATATGATGGAAAGCCAATAAAAATAAGGTGCGCTGCTGAGTACACCCCGGGGGGGGCAACACGCCTCTCCCCAATCCGCTTCCGGTCACAATAGCAGCGAAAAAAGCGGGCGGATCATCTCGATCCGCCCGCTCAGTTTTGAGTGGGAATAAGGACCTATCTCGAAATAATACGATTCCAGATAAGGGATGCGGCGGCGAAACACAGCAGGGCGAAGTGTGCACGTAACGTTTTCTCGAAGCGCACGAGCAGTTTGCGATAGCGATTGAACCAGCTATGGCAGGCTTCA
>JAHJDG010000084.1 GCA_018812265.1 bacterium
GGAACCCACGAGACATTCGCGGCTCTGGCGGCAAAGCACTTCGACGGATCGCTGAAGGGCAAGTGGATTCTGACCGGCGGACTGGGAGGAATGGGCGGCGCGCAGCCGTTGGCCGTGACGCTGAACGGCGGCGCGGCGCTGATCGTGGAGGTGGATCCGGCTCGCATTCGCCGGCGCGTGGAAATCGGCTACTGCGACCGCGAAACGACGAGCCTTGATGAAGCTCTGAAGTGGATTGGCGACGCCACGAAAAAAGGCGAATCGCTCTCCGTGGGACTACTCGGAAACTGCGCCGACGTTCTTCCCGATCTTCTGAAGCGCAAGGTTCTGCCGGACGTCGTTACCGATCAGACCTCGGCTCATGATGAATTAAATGGATATGTTCCGTGTGGAATCTCGCTTGAGGATGCGCTTCAGCTTCGCAAGACCGATCCGAAGGAGTACATTCGCCGCAGCGTGCATTCGATGGTGGTGCATACGCAGGCGATGGTCGAGTTTCAGAAGCGGGGCGCAATTGTCTTCGATTATGGCAATAACCTGCGCGGTCAAGCGCTGAAGGCGGGCTATGCCGACGCATTCGCCTATCCCGGATTCGTTCCCGCCTATATCCGTCCGCTGTTCTGTTTGGGGAAGGGACCGTTCCGCTGGGCGGCTCTGTCAGGCGATCCGAAAGATATTCACACGATTGACGCGGAAGTCCTCCGCCTGTTTCCGAACGACAAATCACTGGAGCGCTGGATTAAGGACGCCTGC
Source organism: bacterium (assembly GCA_018812265.1). Classification (GTDB taxonomy): domain Bacteria; phylum Electryoneota; class RPQS01; order RPQS01; family RPQS01; genus JAHJDG01. Next base: position 754 of record JAHJDG010000084.1, read on the forward strand.
CCGCGCATTCCGTTCCAAGGGCTACCGTCACGCATCTGCTGGCTGGGTCAAGGAGATCGCGCCAAGCTCGGGTTGGCCATGAATGAGTTGGTTCGCTCGGGGAGAGTCTCCGCGCCGGTGGTGATTGGCCGCGATCACTTGGACTGCGGCTCGGTCGCTTCTCCCTATCGCGAAACGGAAGCGATGAAGGACGGTTCCGACGCCATCGCCGATTGGCCGGTGTTGAACGCGCTCGTGAATACCGCATCCGGAGCCTCGTGGGTGAGCTACCATCATGGCGGAGGAGTAGGGATTGGCGCGTCGCTCCACGCGGGACAGGTGATCGTGGCCGACGGAACCGATGCCGCCGCCGCCAGACTCGAACGCGTGCTGACCAACGATCCGGCGACGGGTCTCTTCCGTCACCATGACGCGGGCTACGAAGCGGCAACTCAGACCGCGCTGCGCAGCCACGTCAAGATTCCCGGACTGAACTACTGATCCTTTCTCAAACGCGAGAATCGAATATGGAGAACCTTCTGGTTGAACGTGATGGGACGGTCGCGATTGTGACCGTCAACCGGCCGAAAGCAATGAATGCGCTGAACGTTGCGACCGTTTGCGAATTGCACGAAGTCTTTCGCGGGCTGGCCGCCGACAGGGAAACGCGCGTGATTGTGCTCACCGGAGCGGGGGAGAAGAGTTTCGTAGCGGGCGCCGACATTCAAGAAATCCGTGATCTCGATCTGGTATCCGGAAAGGGCTTCGCGGCGCGCGGATTGGCGCTCTATTCCTTGATCGAGAAAATGCGAATTCCGGTCATTGCGGCGGTAAACGGCTATGCGCTGGGCGGCGGCTGCGAACTGGCCATGTCCTGCCACATCCGTCTCGCGTCCGAGAATGCGAAGTTCGGTCAGCCGGAGATTAATCTGGGGATCATTCCCGGCTACGGCGGAACGCAGCGATTGCCGCGACTGGTGGGGCGCGGGCGCTCTCTCGATCTCATGCTCACGGGCCGGATGATTCCCGCCGATGAAGCGCTGGGATGGGGACTGGTGAGCGCGGTCTATCCGGCGGGTGAACTCATGTCAGCCGCCCGCAAGTTGGCTTTCGAGCTCTCCGCCAAACCGGCTCTCGCCGCCGCCGCCATTCTGGAAGCCGTGGACACGGGTTTGCAGCTCGGTCTTGACCACGGACTGCGCGCGGAAGAGAATCTGTTCGCCTTCAGTTGCGGCACGGAGGACATGAAGGAGGGAACGACCGCTTTTCTCGAAAAGCGAAAGCCGGAATTCAAGGGACGCTGAACCGAGTGGACGATCTTCTCGTTCACAATATCGGCCGACTCGCCACGCCGCTTCAGAAAGATCGTGACGATGCGCGTCGTCCGGTTTGCGAGATTTCGAACGCAGCGATTCTCATTCGCGATGGTCGTATCGTAGACGTAGGTGCGGAGTCGGAAGTCATACGGAAGGCATCGGATGCGACTCCCCGGCTGGACGCCAAAGGTGCGCTGGCGCTTCCCGGACTGGCGGATTGCCACACGCACCCGGTGTTTGTTGGGAATCGCGCGGCCGAATTCCATCTGCGAAATGCGGGGAGATCGTATCTGGAAATCGCCGCAGCGGGAGGCGGGATTGCCGCGTCAGCGAAGAAAGTTCGCGAGGCGAGCAAGGAACGGATTATCGAGGAATCGCTTCCCCGTTTCCGTCGTTCGCTGATGGGCGGCGTCACGACCATCGAAGGAAAGTCCGGGTATGGATTGGATTGGGAAGGGGAGCGGAAACTTCTTGAGGCGCTACGGGAGATCGAGTCACTCACTCCCCAACGGTTGCATCGCACGTTCCTGATCCATGCCTTGCCCGCGAGTTTCGCGGATCGTCGAGAGGAATATGCGCGACTTGTGGAGGAACAAATGATCCCCACAGTAGCCGAGGAGAAACTGGCTACGGCGGTGGACGTTTTCTGCGAATCGGGGGCGTTTACCGTTGATGAGTCGCGGCAGTTTCTTCACGCTGCCGGTCGGTGCGGTCTGAACACGATGGTTCACGCCAATCAGTTCGGCCATTCCGGCGGAGCGCTGCTGGCGGCCGAGGTGAAGGCGACGAGCGCGAATCATCTCGAATATCTGAATGGCGAGGAGATGAATGCGCTGGCGGGATCCCGTACGATTGCCGTAACGCTTCCCGCGTGCGTATTCTTCCTCGGCACCATTCCCTACCCACCGGTTCGCAAGATGATCGAATGCGGTCTGCGAATTGCGATCGCGACCGACATGAATCCGGGTTCGGCGATGACCGAGTCGCTGCCGTTCTGCATGACGGCGGCGGCAATCTACTGCAGGATGACGCCCTCGGAGCTGCTGTGGGCGGTGACGTTGGATGCAGCCCGCGCGCTGCGAGCGGAGAGCGAAGTCGGATCATTGGAGGTGGGCAAAGAGGGGGACGTTTCGCTCTGGAACATGCCCGATCTGGAGTCTCTCTCTTACCATTTCGGCGACGTCCGGGCGGCGGCTGTTGTGATTGGGGGCAAGGTCGCGTGGCGAGACTCCGATGCAACGATCCGATATTAACATCGGGACTTCCGGCTGGAAATTCGACGACTGGGCCGGAACGTTCTATCCTTTCCGCGTTCCGAAAACCAAGTGGCTTGAGTATTATGCGGCACGTTTTCCGGTCGGCGAGATCAACAGCACCTACTACCGGATTGCGCCGCTCTCGGTGTACGCGGCAATCGCCCGCAGGACGCCTGACGGTTTTCGATTGTTTGCGAAAGTTCACGCCGAGGTCACACACACACGCAAAGACCCGGCGAGCTCGCTGCGCATGCTCATCGGAGCACTCCATCCGCTCTCGGAATCGGGGCGTCTGATCGGTCTGTTGGCTCAATTTCCTGCCAGCTTTCGATTCATAGAGGAAAACATCGGTTACGTGCTGGCTTTGCCGGGAATGTGCCGAGATGCTCGCCTGTGCGTTGAGTTTCGTCACGCAAGCTGGCTGTGTGATGAGGCAATCGAATCCGTTCGCAAGGCGGAGATGACGTGGGTAACGCCCGACGAGCCTAAACTTACCGATCTTCTTCCCTTCAGAATCGTCGCCACCTCGGATATCGTATACATTCGTCTGCACGGACGCAACAACACAACGTGGTACGATCCGCAGGCGGGCAACCGATATGACTACAACTATTCGGAACCGGAACTCGCCGAGATCGGTTCGGAACTCCTCCATTCGACGTTCGGTGCACGGAAGGGCTATGTGCTCTTCAATAACTGTCACCTTGGGCAGGCTCCCCTCAATGCACAGTGGATGAAGATGTGGCTGGCAGCGGAATCGAACGGATACGAGATGAATTCTGCATGACGGAATCCGTATTTCAACATATCAGTCATTCTGCCGGAGCCGATCGCTGGCGGAGATTTCGGGTCGTTGCCGCGCAGTACACGCGCTTTCTCTCGATTGTGAAAGCCCTGGGCTGTTCGGTTCGGGAGATTCCGCTGACGTCGTCAAGCTCCGCAAAGATGGATATTGTCTCCGATCACACCTCGGTCGTCGGAATCACGGAGCCCGCATCATTCTGCCCTTCACCCTTCTATCTGCGCCCGGAATCCTTCTGCATTGCCTATACCGACGAAGTGGCGGCCGTTGCTGAGTATCAGGACGTTTTGGATATCCCCAAGTGCGGTGCGAGACACGAAACCGGTCGCGAGCACTCGCTGCTGTGGATGATCCTAAAAGGAGAAGAACGGGCGGCCTGGACGGACCTTGAATGTCTGCTCCTGCGGGCCGTGCAGTCGCTTGGCCAACCGGATCTGGAAGGAGAGCCGCTGTTTGTGAGTCTTGGCCGGACCATTGGCGATCTATTGTCACCGACGCAACTCGAATTTCAACTGGAATCCCCCAGCGATTTCTGGCCGGGACGGCCCGCGGGGTGGACGTGGATAGAGGCGGGAGGCGTTGAACCCACACGCACGTTCATCACACCTCGCTTGCAGCGACTTGTCTATCGGCGGGAGCGCGTGATGTTCATCGAGGACCTTGCCATAGCGTCCGACATCGAGGTTGATGGAACCGGCTCGGAGCGACCGTTTCACTCTTGCATATTACTGCCGCTTGTGGCGGGGGCAAAACCATTGGGGATTCTGCGGCTTTTTTATGGAATCAAGCTGTCGCCGCTCCCGGGCGACGTGGAAGCGCTCGAACTGCTGCGCCGCGAGCTTTCCGTGCTCATGAACCGCGGGCGCACGCACCTGCTTATGCAACGGATGGCTACGGTAGATGGACTCACGAATTTATTCAATCAGCGTTTCTTTCTTGAACAGGTTCGTACCGAGTTCCAGAGGGCACTTCGCTATCAAAAGAAGATGGCCGTTATCATGATTGATATTGATGACTTCAAGTATTACAACGACACCTACGGGCATCTGGCGGGAGATCGCGTGTTGGCCGAAACGGCGCGCACCATTCGCGGGGTTGTGCGAGATATTGACTTCGTGGCGCGCTATGGCGGAGAGGAATTCGCCCTGATTCTGCCTGAGGTGGACGCGCAGAGTGGGCTGGTTGTTGCCGAGAAGATTCGCAGCGCAGTGGAAGCGCTTCGATTTATCTCCGACGATGGCGAAGCCATCGGTTCCATTTCCATCTCCTGCGGTGTCACGGATAATGCCACGGCGGCGAGTCCCGAAGAAATGCTCCGGAGGGCCGATCGGGCGTTGTATTGGGTAAAACGACACGGCCGAAACCTGGTGCGGGCAGCATCGGACCGCGATGATGAATGATCGGCTGAAGATTTTGTTTGTCGCCTCCGAGATCGCTCCCTTCAGTAAGACGGGAGGTCTCGCCGACGTGAGTGCGGCACTGCCGAGCGCACTGGCCGCCGCCGGATGCGAGGTGCGTGTCGTTACTCCGCGATATGGTTCTATAGACCGTCGCCGTCAGAAGATCGTGGCGGATGAAACGGCGCGGGAGTTCACGTTCGAAGTTCGCGGAAGACCGATCCGCGTCGGCTTCGGCCGATGGACGGCCGACGAGCCGGGACTCAGCGTCTTTTTTGTGGAATGCGGCGTGCTCTATGATCGGCCCGGCGTGTATGGAGATCCGTTTACGGGAATGGATTACGCGGATAATGACTATCGCTACATTCTCCTTACTCGCGCGGCGTTCGAACTCTGCGATAGTACCGGATGGAAGCCGGACGTTTTTCACGGCAACGATTGGCAGAGCGGGTTGCTGCCGTTTTGGCTTTTTCGTGCGCAAAGTACCGGTCAATTTGCAAATGCGCGCACGCTGATGACTATCCACAACATCGCCTATCACGGTCTGTTTGGTTTCGATACGGTGGCTCGCATTGACGGTGCGGCAAGCTACTACTATCCGGAGGGACCCCTGGAATTCCACGGGCAGATGTGTTTCCTTCGGGCGGGTCTGGAGTTTGCGAACGCGGTCAACACCGTTTCACCGACCTATGCGCGCGAAATCCAGTCCGGTCCGGAGTTCGGCTATGGAATGGAAAAGATATTGCGGGCGCGGGGCGACGACGTGATCGGAATCCTGAACGGGTTGGACGTGGAAACTTGGAATCCCGCTACCGATCGGCACATCCCCGCCACGTATTCACGGGACAATCTGGACGGCAAGAAGTTAAACAAGGAAATGCTGTGTCGGCAGTGTGGTTTCCCTTATGAGGACGAGGTGCCGCTGATCGGAATGATTTCTCGCGTCGTTGCACAGAAGGGATTCGAGATTCTCATTCCCGTGATACCGGACATTCTTGACCTTCCCTGTCGCATGATCGTCCTGGGCAGCGGAGACGGGAAGCTGGAACAGATGTTGACCGAGTTCGCCCGTACGCAACCCGGCCGGTTTTTTTTCCGGTCGGGATACGACGAGGAGTTCGCACATCGCATCGAGGCGGGAGCCGATGTGTTTCTCATGCCGTCCAAATACGAGCCGTGTGGATTGAACCAGATGATGAGTATGCGTTATGGAACGCTGCCGGTGGTGCGCGCCACCGGAGGTCTGGCCGATACCGTGTTCGATGCGGACGCCGATCCGCAGCAAGGCACCGGATTCAGTTTCCACCGATATCACTCGCAAGATTTGTTGCGAGCCGTACAGCGTGCGCATCAAACGTATGCCAACAAGAGTCGCTGGCGAGCGATCCAACTCCTTGCCATGTCACGGGATTTTTCGTGGAATCGCTCGGCGGAGCTCTACAAGGATTTGTATCAGTCATGTTTGCTGCAACCCGGTTATTCCGCGCCGTCGTCCGCCTGATCCTTGCGGTTCACGTCGTGGCGGGGCCGTGCGACCTTTCCGCCCAACCGCGATGGGAACGAGTGCTCCCGACGGCCGACGTCACGCTCCGTGATCCACGGAGTCTTTCTGTCTCAGTGGAAGGACTTCTCTATATCGCGGACACGGGGCATCAACGCGTAATCGCCGTTGACAGTGCAGGGCGATTGGTGGCTGAGACCGGCGGGATCGGCGCTGCTCACGGACAATTCCGCTGGCCGACCGTCGTGATTGCCGATCGAGGGAATGCCGTGTGGGTGCTGGACAGGGGAAACCGCCGCATCGAGAAATTCACGCGATCCCTCGAGTATCAGGGGACCGTCACGATTCCGAGTTCCGGTGACGAAGGACGCGGACAGCCCGACGCGGTCGGGGCCTCGCCTCAGGGCGATCTCTATGTGTTCGACCGTGACGGGGGTCGGATTATTCACTTCGATCCGCTGTTTCGCACGCAGGCGGAGCTCGGCAGTGGCACGGGTTCACAATTCGTTTCTAATGTTACATCTATGGCGTTCGTGGCCAAGGTTGGTCTATTTTGGTGGGAACGGGGGAGCTCAGAAATCCGCCGCACCGATCTTCTTCTTAATCCGCTGCCGCCGCTTCGCCTGCCCAACCTGCCGCGCGAGCTTGTGCTGGCCTCAGCGGATACTTGTCTCATCTACGGCTCGTTGGGAGGTGTGATGAGCAGATGCGGGCATAGTACCGTTCCGGACACTCTTCTTTCGGGAAATTATCTTCGTGAGTGCGGGCTGAAATCGGTACAGAGTATTTCCCTTGCGCCTGACCAATGGCTCTATCTGCTGGATAACCGGCAGGGGGCTGTGTTTCGAGCGCATGTGACTCGGGAGTGAATGTCGCGGCGATCCGTATCACCTGTGTCCGCGCGAAGGAGCGGTATGATACTGCTCCTGCTGACTATTGTCGTGGGGACATCGCTGCCGGCGTTTGCATTGCCCGTTCGTCAGGCAATAGCGACGTTCACCGCCGTTGCACCGAGGGACACGATCTTCACTCTGCCGGTTCGTTGGGTGGTGCTCGATTCGGTTTGCGTCTATCGCAATAACCAGATTCAGAGCGAGTATCAGAACTGGCGGATCGTTGATCCGGGCAATCGGATCTGGCTCTATCGACCACTGGGCCCTCGGGATACGCTGCGGATCGAGTATTCCTATCGTCCGTTTCCGCTCTTGCGAACCTATGCACGACGTTCGTTGCGACAAATCCGACGATACGCGGAGAGCGAAAGTACTAGCGATTCGATTCGCGTGATCTCCGCGCCTATTGCCGAACCATCCGAGCCGGAGGGATGGAGCCGGCTGAACAAATCCGGTTCGCTCATTCGTAGCGTGCAGGTGGGAACGGGACAAGACCTCGAACTCGAATCGGCGCTGAATCTGCAGATTCAAGGTCGTGTCGGTCGGGACGTGGACGTGGTGGCGGCGCTCACCGATCAATCCACCCCGATCCAGCCTGAAGGAACCACCGAGTCGCTGAGCGAGCTGGAGAAGATTTTTGTGTCGGTGCGTGCTCCACACTGGGCAACGACGCTGGGGGACTACACGTTGGAATTGCCGGGCGGTCAATACGACACCTACTCTCGCAAACTGACCGGTGTTCTTGCGCAAGTCACCTATTCGAACGTACAAGTGACGGGATCGGGCGCGGCCAGTCGCGGCCAGTTCCACAGTCACTCCTTCTATGGGCAAGAGGCGAATCAAGGACCGTATCCGCTTCCCGGTCGGAATGGGGAAATCGGAATTGTGGTTCTCGCCGGTACCGAGCGCGTCTGGTTGGACGGTGAACTCGTGCGTCGCGGGGAAGGCAACGATTACACGATTGACTATGCGGCGGGCGAGATCACGTTCACATCGCGTCGTCTCATCACGTCCGACTCGCGCGTGGTGGTGGACTACGAATATACCAGCGAAGATTATGAACGCTTCTATGGAGCCGGGCGATTGGAGGCGTCCTTCGGGGACAAACGGCTGAGCGGGAGTGCAACGTGGATTAGCGAGGCGGATGATCGCACGCGACCCATCAACATCGGTCTATCGGAGGAAGATCGTCGCGTGCTTGAATCAGCGGGGGATGATCCGGGACTGGCTGTGATATTCGCCGGTGATTCGATACCGGTCAAGGGAGGGGATTACATACGAGCCGATACGGTGTATGCAGACAGCGTCTACTCGATTTTCGTTTTTTCGCCGCGCGATTCGCTGAATCGGCCGACCGGACAGTGCCGCGTTCTTTTCGACGATTTCGGAATCGGCGGGGGAGACTATGACGCAACCGCAGATTCCCTCGGACTCACGTATTTCCGCTGGATCGGTCCGGGCCGCGGCCGCTATCGCCCCTATCGACGGTTGCCGCTTCCCGAGCGCCACAATCTGGCCGACTTCCGCGTTCGCACGTCTCCCTTGAATGGGATCGAGTTGACCGGTGAGTTTGCCGCCAGTCAGAGAGACCTGAACACCTACTCCGATGCCGACGACGCGAACAACGATGGCACGGCGCTGGCGGGAGCGATTTCCTTATTGCGCAATCGCCCTCACGTTTTTGGCATAACGCCTCATCAGATTGGCGCGAACGCGCGGATCCGTCACCGGGACCATCAATTCGTTGAGATCACTCGCAGCTCGGAAGTGGAGTTCGGACGGCAGTGGGACGCCGAGACCAACGAGGGATTTGAGGAGACGATTCGCGAGGCCGATCTTCGGCTAAGCCCGATCCGGCAATTCACGGTGTACGGAAGCTACGGGGACCTGCAACGACCCGAGCAGATGTCTTCGCGTCGCCGGACGGTCGGTTTCACGGCGAGTCCCCGCGATCAATGGAACCTTTCCGCTGAGCATCTTGCGCTTCAGAGCGAGAGTTCCATCACCGGAAGACGGGGAAACTGGATTCGACAAAACGGGCGGCTTATAGGCCGAATCGGAAGATTCGCACCGCGTTTGGGTGGCGAACGCGAGCGAAAACGAGATCGCGCAGGCGCAACATACTTCGGATTCCGCTTTCTGGACTACCTCGGGGGCTTAGGTGTCCAACTTCCCGGAGATGTCACACTGGACAGCGAGTATCGCCGTCGATTGGATGATCGGCTCTCGGAAAGCGGATCCTTCACTCTCTCGGCTCGCTCGTATACGACATCTTCAGAGGCGGTATGGACTCCGTCATCGGGAGGTCGTACGCTGGTTCGCTACGCGCATCGTGAGAAGGATTACGTTGCACCGGACTCTGCCGACGTGACTTCCGATGTGGGACGGATCGAGTCGCTTATTGTGCCGCAAAATCGCGTGTACGAAGCGAACATCGTCTATGAGGTTGCCAAGACCCGGTCGCAGAATCAGCTTCTCGTCGCCGTACAGGTGCCGGAGGGTACGGGCAACTACCGTCGCGAGGGAGATCAATTCGTTCCCGACGACCAAGGGAATTACTTACTCGTTCCACGGTTCACCGGGGCCTATGAACCCGCGACGGAGCTTTCGCTGAATTCTCTGATTTGGCTCCGTCCCGATGAGCTCGCTCCCGACGTGGCGGCGGACTGGCTTCGCGCTCTTTCCGCGGAAACGGAGCTTGCGCTGGAAGAGCGGACACGCAGTTCTCTGACGCCGAAATTACTGCTTCTCGATCAATCGCAGTTTCGGGGAGATTCCACGCTGTGGGGAAGCATTCTGTTGCGGCAGGACGTGCACGTTCGCCGGCTGAGCCAGAAACTCGCCACTCGCGTTCGATACCGATTCAGCCAGTCGCTGCAGAATCAGTATCTCAATGGTGGCCAATCGCGCACGTTGCGGGAGGGGGCGGTGCGGGTGCGGGCACGATACTTTCGTTTCTGGCGCGGCGAAACGGAACTGCTGGTGTCACGTGAGCGATTACAGTACAACGCCGGAACGGCTCCGGATCGCGATATTGACCGCTATCAATTCTCGCAGGACAATACCGTCTTCCTGTCGCGAAAATGGGAGAGCGGGGTGGATTTCGAGGTCGTGGAAGCAAGTGATGACTGAACCGCGACTCAAATAAGTCTCCGCGAAGTCCAACCGCACGTTGCGTTGATACTGACCAGTCGCGGCCGTTTCGACGGCAATATGTCATGGATTCAGGCGATTTCCAATCGCAACACCATTCCTTTTGAGCTGGGGCGGGGTGCCAATCGGGGAGCGAACTTTCGCTGGACGCTGCGGGGGACGTATCAGTTCGGCCAGACTTTATCCGGCTCACTGAACTACACGGGCCGCCGCGATAGGGGCGAGAAGACGTTTCACACCGGACGTCTCGAAGTGAGGGCGTCCTTCTGATGCGCGCGGTGATCGTAATCGGGATTGTCTTATTGCAGATCACCGCTGTGCGTGGCGAGACCATTCAACGTGTCGTCTTCCACGGCAACCGACATTTCTCGCGCAGTGAGCTGACTTCGCTCTTGGTGGGAGGGGAAAGGCTGAGTAGCGATAGTAATTTGATTGAGAAATACTTGTCGGCTTTTGAAGACTCGCTGATCGCCCGCGATTTCGTGTTCGCTTGCGTGGATAGCATTCGAGTAGAGTACGATCGTCGGGACCGGGCGATATTGAGCGTTTACGTGTATGAGGGAGCGCCGGCTCGACTGGAATCGGTCGAATGGCTGGGGGACAGCCTGCTCATCGCGCCGAATCAGTTCGCGAGGATTGTCACACGATCGGGCGAGGTTTTCCGCTGGAACAATCTCGAGTACGACATTCAATCGCTCTTGGACTACTTCGAGAACGGCGGCTATCCCTTCGCCGAGATCGAGGTTCAAACGGTCGTATTCGACTCGACGAGCGAGACGGTCGCGCTCCGTTTGGTCATCCGGGCCGGACCGCGGACGACCGTTGAGTTTCTGTCCTTTTCCGGCGTTACGCAGACCCGGACGAGCTTTCTTACCCGCGAAACGCGACTCCGCCTGGGGTCTCCCTATCGTCAGAATCAAGTCGAGGCGGCGCGCCGCCGACTCAATCGTCTCGAGTTCATCGAACGCGCGGATCCACCCGACGTGGTTTTGGATGATGCGGGTCGTACGGGAGTTCGTTTTCCGCTGAAGGAGTCACGCTCGACGCGGTTGGATATTGTTGCCGGATATTTGCCGGAAACGGAATCACGCGGTGCGGCGCTCACGGGACTGGCCAATATCGAACTTCTGAACCTGTTCGGTATGGGCCGCAAGGCGGTGGTGCATTGGGAGCGACCCGACCGTCGCATTCAAGCGGTGGAAGTATCCTATCGCGAACCGTGGATTCTTGGCCAACCGCTCGCGATCCGTGTGGATTTCGGCCAGCGGATCGAGGATACACTGTATGTCACTCGCCGCTTCGCGGGGCGCGTCGAGGTGGACGTCTTGTCCAACGTTCGCCTCTGGGGAACCGTGCAACGCGAGGCCGTGGTCGCCGATTCACTTTCATCCGTACTGTTGAATCTACCGGACAGCCGGACGACGTACGTCGAATCGGGACTCTCGTTCGACACGCGGGATCATCCTACGAATCCACGCGGCGGAGTTCTGTTCTCCACTTTCGCGGGCACGGGCTTTCGTAAGCGGGACGAGACCGTCGGCGAGGAAGCCGCTGGGTCGTTTCGACATCAGCGCGGCGGGATTGACAGCGAGGCAGCTCAAGAGGTATTTCCGTTTTGGATCGCCTACGCCGGACTCCATGCGCGGGTCATCGAGACCACTGAACCCCAAGTGTTGCTGCCGGATTTGTATCGTCTGGGCGGAGCGCGCAGTCTGCGCGGCTATCGCGAGGAGCAATTTCTTGGCTCACGAATCGGGTGGACGTCTGCCGAACTCCGGTATTGGCTGGGTCCGACCTCGCGGTTCTTTGTCTTCTGGGATGCGGGGAGCGTCTATCGCGAAAAACTGGCCGCCGGACTTCGCAGTCAATCCACGCTGTTCCGCATGGCGGGCGGGTTGGGACTGCGGATCGGCACCGATATCGGCATCTGGGGTTTCGATTACGGCGTCGGCGAGGAGGATCGTCCGCTCAACGGGAAACTTCACGTTTCGCTAAGGAGTACATTCTAAGACATCGAGGCATCGCATACGCGTGAAACGAGAACTTATCATTAACTCGACCGTCGCCGAGACCCGCATTGCGCTGGTCGAAGACGGCCGTCTCATCAATCTCTTCGTCGAGCGACCGGAGCACGAACGTCACACCGGCGACGTGTACAAGGGGATCATCCGCAAGGTTATGCCGGGCATGCAGGCCGCGTTCGTCAATATCGGCTGGGAGATTGACGGTTTCATCCATTTTTCCGACCTTTTCCAGTCGGCGGTGGACATGGCGGAAGGTGTGGACGTGGACGAGGTGTCGCTCCCCGAAAAACGCCCGGGCCGTCGCCGTCCGTTCAAGCAGCGTCCGGAGCTGAAGGCCGGTCAGGAAATCCTGGTGCAGATCGTCAAGGAACCGATCGGAAAGAAGGGGCCGCGCCTGAGTTCGCAGATTTCACTGCCGGGACGGTTCCTGGTTCTGGTTCCCGGCGACAATCTGGTCGGCGTGTCGAAACGTATCCCCGATATCAAAGAGCGGAAGCGACTGAAGAGCATTCTCCGTGATCTGCGTCCGGAAGGATTCGGACTTATCTGTCGAACGGTGGGGGAAGACAAGACCGAAGACGAAGTCCGGCGCGACCTGAAGGCGATGCTGCGGATGTGGAACATGATCGAGAGCCAGATCGAGCGCAATCCCGCCCCGTTTCGGGTTCACAAGGAAGCCCCGCTCACCTCGAGCGTGATCCGCGATCTGTTCGGCCCCGAGATAGATCAAGTGATTCTCGACAATCGAAAGCTACACCGTGAGATCCGCTCCTACGTCCGCTCAGTGGCTCCCAACCTGCTCGACCGCATTCGCTATCACGAGGGCAAAGAACCCATCTTCGATTCGTTCAAGATCGAATCGGAAATCGAGAAGGGAATTGCGCGAAGGGTCTGGTTCGGCGGCGGGAGCTATCTGATTATCGAGCAGACCGAAGCGGTGGTGACGATTGACGTGAACTCGGGGCGGTTCGTCGGCAAGGAGAAGCAGGAAGAAAACAGCCTGCGCGTGAATTTGAAAGCGGTCGAGGAGGTCGCCCGCCAGCTCAGGCTTCGCGATCTGGGCGGAATCATCATCATTGATTTCATTGACCAGACCGAAGAGAAGAATCGGCGGAAAATTTACGAGGCGATGCGGGACGCACTGCGGAGCGACCGCGCCAAGTGGGACATCGCCCCGATCAGTCAGTTTGGGATTATGGAAATGACCCGCCAGCGCACGAAAGACTCACTGCTATTTACTTTCAATGAGCCTTGCCCGACCTGTGCGGGGACGGGGATGGTGGTGGTCAAGGAGTCGGTGGTTACCCAGCTTCAGACGTGGGTACGCCGATTCCGGGCTGCGACGGGCGAAATGGGGCTGACGGTGCGTGCCCACCCCGAAGTTGTTGAGTTTATCACACGCGGCCTCAAGTCCCACTTGCGGCAGATCATGTGGGAGTCTTTTATGTATATCAAACTCGAGCCTGATCCTAACCTAAAACTCGAAGAATTCAAGTGTTACAGTTGGAAACAGAAGAAGGAGATCACGGACGAGTTCCGCAGCAAGGCCCCTTGACAAGCATTCTGGAATTCCGTATACTATAAGCCTTTGGGATAAGCCGAAAGTCAGGAATGTACGCAGTTTTCGCAACGGGCGGAAGGCAAGTCAAGGCCGCCCCTGAACAGACCGTCCAAGTGGACTATCTGCCGGATGCCGGAGAGGGTCAGAAAATCCTCTTCGACAAAGTGCTGCTGGTGTCCGACGATCACGGAGTGAGAATCGGAGCCCCCTATCTGGAGGGCGCCGTTCACGCGACGGTGGTCGCTCATACCCGCGACAAGAAGGTCCTCGTGTATAAGAAGAAACGTCGCGTGGACTACCATAAGAAGCACGGTCATCGTCAGGACTACACCACCGTGCGAATTGACTCGATCGAGGCGTAGTCCTCGCGAGCGTATCCTTCGAGGTTTTCATCATGGCACATAAGAAGGGACAAGGATCTTCCCGCAACGGACGCGACAGCCAGCCCAAGATGCTCGGCGTCAAGCGTTTCGCCGGTCAACTCGTGCAGGCGGGAGAAGTCCTCGTGCGGCAGCGCGGCACCAAGATCAAGCCCGGCCTGAACGTCGGCTTGGGCCGCGACCATACGCTGTTCGCACTGCGCACGGGCACGGTTCAGTTCGTAAGCAAGGAGTCCGGCCGGCGCCGACTCGTCAGCATCCTCCCGCTCGAATCCTAAGCCGATGCCGACTGCCCGGTGCCGCCGGGGTTCAGCGACCCGATCCTCCGCTTCCTCTGCGCGGTCCCGTTTCCGAGACCGCGCTTCTTGTATCCTGAGCGCTCCGGCTCGCCGCCGCGCTCCTCTTCCACGGGCTCAACGTCTTCTCTCCCAACCAGTGATACACCTCTCCATCGTAAAAACAAGGGAAGTGGTCTCATGAAAGTCACCGTCATCGGCGCCGGCAACGTCGGCGCAACCGTGGCCTACGTTTTGGCCCAGAAGGGAATCGTTAACGAAATCGTCTTGACGGACATCCTCGAGGGTATCCCCCAAGGGAAAGCCCTTGACATGTATCAGTCGGGCGCAGTCGAGCGCTACGACACGCGCCTCATCGGCACGAATAGCTACGCCGATACCAAAGACTCCGACATCATCGTCATGACGGCCGGTAAGCCGCGTAAGCCGGGCATGTCCCGGGAGGACCTGCTGGACGTGAACATCGCGATCGTCAAGGAAGCCGTGGGTCAAGCCGCCAAGCTCTCGCCGAAAGCGATCATGATCGTAGTTTCGAATCCTCTCGACGCCATGTGCTACGGGGCGCTCAAGGTGTCCGGTTTCCCGGCCCATCGTGTGTTCGGCATGGCGGGAATTCTCGACACGGCGCGCTTCCGGGCGTTCCTGTCCATGGAACTCAAGATTTCCATGAAAGACATCAGCGCCATCGTACTGGGTGGACATGGAGATACTATGGTTCCGCTGGCCGGGCATACGTTGGTCGGCGGCGTTCCGCTCACCAGTCTGCTCCCCAAGGATAAGATTGATGCGATCGTCGAGCGCACGCGCAACGGCGGCGCCGAGCTCGTCAAGCTCATGGGAACATCGGCCTGGTACGCTCCGGCCGCCGCCTCGGTCGAGATGGTCGAGAGCATTGTCCTCGATCAGAAGCGGGTGCTGCCCTGCGCGGCGTGGCTGACCGGCGAATACGGACACAAGGACGTCTACATGGGAGTTCCGACGCTCCTCGGCGCGAAGGGTGCGGAGAAGGTGCTCGAGATTCCGCTGAACAAGGAAGAGAAGGCCATGTTCGATGCCTCGGCGGAGAAAGTTCTTTCGACCGTGAAGGACACGCAGGCCCGTCTATAAGGCGTTCCGGTTTCATCGCAAAGACGATCGGAGAACACGATGAAAACTGTCGGTGTAGTACTGGCCGGGTGCGGGTATCTGGACGGCGCGGAAATCTACGAATCCGTTCTGACCATGCTGGCACTGGATCGCGGCCTCGTACCCTACCAGTGTTTGGCTCCCGACATCGAGCAGATGCACGTGGTAGATCACCTCAAAGGGGAACCTGCGAAAGAGTCGCGGCGTGTTCTCATTGAGGCGGCTCGTCTGGCCCGTGGCAGTGTCAAGCCGCTGGAAGACGGCTGGGCCGACAAGCTCGATGCCGTTATCTTTCCCGGCGGCTTCGGCGCGGCCAAGAACTACTGCGACTGGGCGGTGAAGGGCGATGCCTGTGGGATCCATCCCGTCGTTCAGTCCTTCATGGTCAAGATGGTCGAAGCCCGCAAGCCGGTCGGCGTGATCTGCATTGCTCCTTTGGTTCTCGCCCGCGCTCTCAAGGGTAAGGATCTGCATCCGCGCCTGACCGTCGGTGCCGAGTCGGCGGCTTCCAAGAGCCTCGAAACCTTCGGATCGCGGCATGTGGCCTGCCCGGCCACCGATTGTGTGGTGGATTGTGAGTATCGGATCGTCAGCACACCCGCCTACATGTACGATACGCACATTGCCGAGGTGGCCCAAGGGATTGACAAGCTTGTTCATGAAATTGTCGCACTGATGAATACGTGACAGCCGATACCGATGCACTCCGGGCTCGGCTGGGCGGACAAGGCGGTCCCTTGGCAGGGTGAATCCGGTGTTGCGGAATATCAACATCCGTTTGGAAATCAGGGATCGCATCTTTATGAGGCGATCCCTGTTTCATTTCTGCAAGCCACATGATTTCAGAATGAATCGTCGGGCTTGACTTTTGCAACCCATACAACTGTTTGAGGAGCTATGGCCGAACTGTTTCCAATTGACCTTCGCAGCGACACGGTGACGAGACCTACTCCTGCTATGCGGAAAGCTATGGCAGAAGCTGAGGTGGGCGATGACGTGTACGGCGAGGATCCCACTGCCAACCGGCTGCACGAGCGGGTGGCGGAAATCCTCGGCAAGGAGGCCGCGTTGTTCGTGCCCAGCGGGACAATGGGCAATCAGGTTTGCCTGGCGGCGCTGACCCGTCCTGCCGATGAAGTCCTGCTGGATGAACAGGCGCACATCCTGAACTACGAGGGAGGTGCGCCGAGTCTGCTGTCTGGAGTTCAGCTCCGGCCCATCCGTGGCACGCATGGACGAATCACAGCCGAACAGGTTTCGGCCGCGATTCATCGCGGAGGCCCGAACATCGCGCCCTCCACGGTCGTTTCGGTGGAGAACACATGCAACCGCGGTGGCGGGACGGTGTATGATGTGGCGGAGCTACGGAAGATTCGCGACATCGCTCATGAGAATGGCATGAAAGTCCACATGGATGGGGCGCGGATTTGGAATGCCGCCGTGGTATCCGGCTGCTCGGAGGCGGAGATTGCGGCCTGCGCAGATACGATCTCCGTATGCTTTTCGAAGGGATTGGGCGCGCCGGTGGGAAGCGCGGTCGCGGGCAGCAAAGAGTTCATCGGTTGTGCGCTGCGCTACCGACGGCTGTTCGGTGGTGGAATGCGGCAAGTGGGAATCCTCGCGGCGGCGGCGATCCACGCGCTGGATCACCATCGGACTCGACTGGCCGAGGATCATGCAAATGCAGCCCGTCTGGCGGAGTACTTTCGAGAATCAACACAGATCGCGATCGAAGCGCCCGTTCAGTCGAATATCCTCATGATTGGCTTAGTCGATCCGAAACTGGACGCGGTGGAGCTGTCGCGACGCTGCGCGAAAGACGGTGTGCTGTTCCATCCTGTGGGCGGACGGCATTTCCGTTTGGTGACGAATCTCGACGTTTCGAACGAAGCGATCAAACCGGCAGCCGATATCATTCGGAGAAACCTGAAGCCTTGACTACTTTGGGCGAATCTCCCGTGACGGTTCTCGTCGTTGACGATGACGTTCACATCCGCGAACTGCTCAAGAGTTATCTTGAGCAGCGTGGAATGCGGCCGATCATTGCCGAATCGGCGGAGGCGGCGCTCGCCCTCGAAGGATTGGAGCGCGTGCAGGTGGCGCTCCTTGACATTCGTCTTCCCGGGCCGATTGACGGTCACGCGTTGCAGCAGGAACTCAATCACCGTTTCCCCGACATGGCTAAGATTCTCATGTCGGGACAGGCGGACTTGGACGATGCGATTGCCGCGTTTTCCGATCAGGCTTTCTCATTCGTGAAAAAGCCGTTTTCCTCGCTCAAGGAGATCGGTGTGCTGATCGTGCGAGCGGCCGAGGCCAGGCGGCTGGAGATTGAAAACCGCCGCTACGCAGAACAACTCGAAGAGGCAAATCGCGCGCTGGCCGGCCGCGTCTCGGAGACCACCGCCGAGGCGCAACGTTATCAGAAGATCCTCACGCATCTCTTCCACGTCAGTTCCGGCATCGCGCGCATCCCCCAGCCGGACAGCGTTCTCGATTTCATTTGTCAGGCGGTCGTAGAGGCGGGAGCATTCCGTCAGGCCGTGATCCTGCTCGCTGACGAAAAGTATCTTGTTCGTCACGCCGGGGCATGGCAAGAGGGAGGCGTTTCCGAGACCCTGCGTATGGCACTCCGGGAATTGCGCACTCAGCCGCTTCGTCCCTTTCAATTCGGTGAGATCCACGAGAACGTCGGTCCGGCGATCTACTCTCGCTGTCCACGTGCTGAAAGTGAATCGGTGACGGAATCGGCGTTCAATTGGCGGCCGGGCGATCAATTGTTCATTCCCGTCACTCGAGAAGACGGCTCAGTTTTCGGTTTTCTGTCCTTAGAAGCGCCGTTGGACGGTACGCGTCCCCGCGAGGATGTAGTAAGACTGCTGGATATTCTGCTCACGCACGGAGCGCTGCACCTGCAGGCTCAGGAGTTACGGGACGAGTTGCGCAGACGAGCCGCCGAGCTTGAGACGCGTGTTCAAGAGCGAACGCGCGAACTTCGTCAATCGGAGGAGAGATTCAGCCGGCTCGTGAACTCAACCACGGATATCGTTTACGTGACGGACGTTGAGGACAAATTGATCTTTCTAAACGAGGCGTTCACGAAAACCCTGGGATATGTCCGCGAAAACTATCTGGGACGCACGCTCCGAAAAGTCCTCGAGGAGCTAACAACCGAGAATCCGATCAATCACCGCGCACTCCAGGAGCTCGCGCAACTCGCGGGAGAGCACTCGTTGCATCGCGTCGAAGTAGTAACCCGCGAAGGCGATAAGCGTACGCTTGAGATCAATCGCACGATCGTGCGTCGGGGGGGAGTACTCGCCGGGACACAGGGCATTATTCGCGACATTACCGAGCACCGGGTCTTGCTGCAACAGCTTGTCACTTCGGAACGTTTGGCGGCCATGGGCCGGCTGGCTACGGGAATCGCCCATGAGATCAATAATCCACTTCAGGCGATGTCGTCGCAATTGCGTGTCGTTGCGACTAAAAGTGCGACCGGCCAGAGTACCAAAGAACACGTCGAGCTTCTGCACGAGGGTATCGAGCGCATTCGTGCGATCGTACGGGGATTGCTCGATCTGCATCGCGGATCGTCAACCGAGCGAGTTCCCGTTGACTTGAACGAGGCTACCCGCAAAGTGCTCGCTCTGCTGAGGCAGCAGACGCATGAACACAGCATACGCGTGATCGAGGAGTTGCGGAAAGAGCTGCCGTCCGTTCACGGTTCGCTTCAGGAGATTCAGCAGGTGATCCTCAATCTGGTGCTGAATGCCATTGAAGCGATGCCGCAAGGCGGCGATCTGGTGGTGTCTTCTCAAGCCAAAGAGGAGGTCGTGCAGCTTGCGGTGCGCGATTCAGGGGTGGGAATTCCATCGGAGCATCTGTTGCAGATATTTGAACCGTTTTTCTCTTTCAAGCTGACCGAAGGAGGAACGGGACTGGGACTGTACCTGAGCAAGAACATCATGGAATCCCACAACGGCCGCATTACTGTCGAGTCAGAGAAGGGAAAGGGCACCTGCTTCACACTTTCTTTCCCGCGGTCGTGAAGCTGACGGAATGTAAAAAGCAGGGCGCGCCCGCTGGCGCGCCCTGCTTTTTTGGTAACTCTCGCAGTGAAAACGCTCAACTGATGGTGGCGCCGGGAGAAATCTCCTCATCGGTAGTGAGTAACACCAGTCTGCCCTCCGACTTGGCTGCAAGAAGCATACCTTCGGAAAGCTCTCCCCGCAGTTTCGTCGGTTTTAAGTTGGTGATGACGATAATCGTCTTGCCGATAAGCTGCGAGGGATTATAATGCCGTGCGATACCCGCCACGATCTGACGTTTGCCGTTGCCCACGTCAATCTGAAGCTTCACAAGTTTGTCGGTTCCTTCGACACGCTCTGCCGCGAGAATCTTGGCGGTTCGCAGTTGAACTCGAGCGAAGTCTTGCACGTCCAGAAGTTCAGTGTCCATGCTATGCACCTTCGGGGACACGATGGGTTTGGAATCGGTAAACAGCTCCGGAATGGCATCAGAGAGAGTTGCCTCGTCAATACGAGGAAACAAGGGATCGCCGATCGTCGTGTGCGCTCCCGGACGCAGCCGTCCCCAAGCCGTTGCTGACTCAAGTCGGAAGTCCTCGACGGCCTCACCCATACGCGAAAAAAGAACAGCCATCTTGGCAGGCATAATCGGCGAGAGAATAACCGCGGCGATTCGCAGTGCTTCGGCACAGTCGTAAAGAACAGCTCCGCATCGGCGCTTATCGGTCTTAGCGAGCGACCATGGAGCTTCGGTATCGAAATAGCGGTTGGTGGCTCGCACGAGCTGAAGCGTTTCCTCAACAATCACATGAAGCTTCAGTTCGGACAGATAGGAAGGAACGGCAGACACGAGAGCTGCCGCCTGCTCGCGCAACGCACAAGGCGTCGCCGGTGCTTCGGGAATGATACCGTCAAAGTAATTGTGCACGAGCTTCGTTACTCGCGAAAGTAGATTTCCGAGATCGTTGGCCAGGTCGCTGTTGATCCGGTTGACAAGCAAATCGGCCGTGAATTTAGCATCGAGTCCGATGACCATGTCCCGCATGAGAAAGTAGCGAAGCGGATCGGCACCGAAGAATTTGACCAGGGGCAGAACATCTACCGGTCGTCCCGATGATTTCGAGATCTTCGTGTCGCGGAAATTCCAATATCCGTGAACCGTAAGATGCTGGTATGGCTCGAGGCCCGCCGCCTTGAGCATGATCGGCCAGTAGATCGCATGTGGTTTGAGGATGTCCTTCCCGATCAGATGTTCGGCCGCGTGCCAGTAGTCCATCCATTCGGCGTCACGTTCACAGCCAATTCCCGTGAGGTAGTTCAACAGTGCGTCAAACCAGACGTAGGTGACGAAATTCGGATCAAATGGAATCTCGATTCCCCACGTAAGACGAGATCGCGGACGCGAAATGCAGAGATCTTCCAGAGGTTCGCGAAGAAATCCGAGCACCTCATTGCGATATCTTTCGGGTCGCACAAACTGAGGATGGTCGTTGATGTAGTCTATCAACCACTGTTGGTAGCGACTCATACGGAAGAAGTAATTTTTCTCTTCCACGTATTCCGGCGGAGTGTTATGATCCGGGCACTTGCCGTCAACAAGTTCCTTTTCGGTGAGGAATCGCTCGCAGCCCGTACAATAGTACCCGCCGTATTCGCCGAAATAAATATCTCCGTTGTCGTAGATACGTTGAAGAATCGTTTGAACAAGCTCTCGATGGTCAGGATCGGTGGTGCGAATGAAACGGTCCGGGAATACGTGAAGCTCCGGCCACAGAGTACGAAACCGGGAGCTCACCTGATCCACGAACTCCTGCGGCACTATCCCCCTGGCGGTGGCGGCACGGGCGATTTTATCACCATGCTCATCGGTGCCGGTCAGAAAATACGTTTCGTGACCTAGCATTCGGTGAAAGCGTGCCAGTGTGTCGGCAAGAATCGTGGTATAGGCCGTTCCGATGTGGGGATCGGCGTTGACGTAGTAAATGGGGGTCGTGACGTAGTAGACGTTCATCGAAGATGATAAAATGATGTGCTGTGTGATACAGAACGTTGGTGCGTGAGTTAGTCGTCGGTTGATGGAGCATTCGAATCAGAACCGCTCGGTACGTTCTTGTCGCCCTTGCGGTGGCTGCGACGTCGCTTGCGCTTCTTTTTCGACGCTCCCTGTCGAGCCGGCACACTCAAGTCGGTTCCGGCTTGGATTTCTTCTCCATCCTCGCCGGCGGAGAGTCCGATTCCGCCACCGGCCAGTAATGTGACCCGCTCTCCGGCTTTGACTTCGGTGGTATCGGGCGCTACAGGTTCTTCGTCGCGGGGAGGAGGAGGAACAGGGGCGGCTGACTGAAGGTTCAGATGGATGAAATCGGCCCGTGTCATCTCCGAGTTCCAGTCCGAGATCTCCTGGAATTCTGCCGGTGCCAGTCGCTCGGTGTCGCCGCTTTCGAAACGGAGATGAATCTGCTCACGAATCAGGTCGAGCTTCTCTACGCAACCGCGGCCCTTGACTCCATCTTGCACCGGATGACCGAGTTTCGGACACTGGCGTTGGAAGTCGCGGTAGGCGTCAAGTTCGTAGCGCAAACAGCACTTGAGCCGCCCGCAGACTCCCGAAAGCTTCGAAGGATTCAGCGGCAGGAATTGATCGCGCGGCATCTGAGTGGTAATCGGCTTGAACTCGTCCAGGAATGTGCTGCAACAGAGCGAGCAGCCGCAGACGCCATATCCACCCGTGCGTTTCGTTTCATCGCGCGCGCCGATTTGTCGGAGGTCAATGCGCGTGCGGAACGTCGAAGCCAGATCCTTGACCAGTTCGCGGAAATCTACCCGGCCGTCGGCCGTGAAATAGAAGGTCATCTTGCGACCATCCCATTGCAGCTCGATATCCACCAGTTTCATTTCGAGCTTGTGTTGGATGATCTTCTGCAATGCGATTTCGCGGGCATCCTTTTCCCGCCGCCGATTCTGCATGGCGACGCGGAGATCGTCCGCGGTAGCTCGCCGAACGATGACCAACGACGGCTGCTCCTCGCTCGACGTGCCGGGTCGCCAATCCAAGTGTGTGATTCGGCCCAAGTCCTGGCCGCGTTCAACGGCGACGATCGCCGGATCGGCTATTTCGAAAGGGAATTGTTCGGGATTTTTCGCGTGTAGCTTGCGATGACCCTTGAATTCCACCTCAACGATGTCAAACATCAACGGTTCTCGAAGTTGCTCGTTTTACGGCGGTGCGCGGTCCGAGACAGTCTCGGAGTCGGATGGCCAGCGTGAAAAGCGAAAAGTTCTCCGTGTAGCCGCGGGCGAGATGATTCATACATTCATCCACGATCTGAACGGCGGCGTCGATATCCGCCTGTGGAAAAGCCTTCAGTATGCCGTCAAGGACTTTTTCGGACTCCCGAAACGTCAGCGGAGTTTCTCCCAATCGGCGGAGGGCGACGTCTCGGAACAGCATTTTCAGAAGCTCGAGCGAGGTATCGGGCGGAAGTGAACCCGTGTCTCGCAGCGTTTCGGATGCCTCGGGAAGTTTGAGGGGATCACAACTGGCAGCGGCCTTGAGGTAGTTGATCACGTGTTCTTGAATCCTGCCGACGTCGCCTTCCGCAAGTGCGCGGGCGTGGGCGAGACTTCCACCGGAGATGGCGGCGGATATTTGCGACCGTGCCGCATCGCTACCCGATTGAGTCAGTGCCGCGGCGATCTCCTCCGAATCGAGTGGAGGAACAGCAAGACGTTGGCAGCGTGAGCGGACGGTGGGACGAAGTGCTTGCTCGCGGTCAGTGGTAAGCACGAAGAAAGCC
>JAHJDG010000085.1 GCA_018812265.1 bacterium
AAAAAAAGGGAATTAAGACATGAACTTGGTGCTAATCCAACAAGCCATGGAACAGTTCGGCGCAACCGACGCTGTGGCATTCAAGGCTGAGGCGAAGAAACGCGGATGTCTGTTTGAACGCGCGGGAATCGCCAAGGTGGATGTGGAGAAGTTCCAGTCCGTTATCGATGCCGAATTCGAGCGCATGGCTGAAGCGGCCTCGACCGGGAAGTCCAGACCTCGTCGAGCCAGTTCCGATCTCGGACTGCTGATGGCCCGTCTGGCGCAGTATGAAGGACGCAAAGCCCGAAAGCTCGCCAGGATCGCGGAGATCCGCGAAGCCATCGCGAACGCCGACACGCCCTACGAACGGCAGAAGCTCACCAGTCAGATGGAACGACTCGAAGCCGAAGCGCAGCGTCTGGATGCCGGCAAAGCCGCCGACGAAAAGCGCCGCGACGACATCCTGAATTCCGACAACGGCGAAGCGGAAACTCAGGCGTAACTCGAGACAATCGCCGACACACTCATGCCCCGGACGCCGACCAGCACGGCAACGCGGAAGACAACTTGGTCGGCGTCGGGCGTGCTGTGCAATCCTTCAACTGCTCGATACTGATCAAAAAGGAGACGCACACTACGATTGATTAATGTCGGGCAAGGAGTTGTTCACCAACTGTGTGTCACAAGAATCCTCAATAACCTGATAAGGAAAGACACTATGTCGAGTTTTTCAATGTGGCAATTTTGCACCGAAATCAAAGCACCGGCTGCAGCACTGGACTGGCTGGAACAAGAGCTGTCCACACCACACGAAGACAGCGACCTCATATGCCACTTCTCACGCGAGACTGCGGACACGATACAAGTGTGGGTTGAGGTTGAGGAGCAGGAAGATGGTGATCCCTTCGTGTTGGCAGGATTAGTGGCCGACATGCAGAAGTTGTTCGACCTTAAGGACCCGTGGTCCATTACTTGGGCCGTTGTCCATGATCGTCCTTGGGTCGACGGGTTCAGGGGCGGTGCCGCCGTCTGTTACAAGGGTGAGGTCACGCAGATTGATACCCAAGACTGGGCTCGTGACATCATCGAGAAACTGCAGGACGGGGGCCATGCGTCTTGCGACGAATAATCACCTTCGTCGCACGAATACCTTTACAGGGCGGCAAGTCAATACCGCCCGGCTGGTCTCTGTCAACTAAGGGCCATCTTTTCACAAGGAATGCCGATGAGTAACCATCATGTCATACTGCCGTTCAACGCACTTGAGACCGAACGAGCGGCCATGTTCGTGCGAAAGCCACCCGAGGTTCTCTGGATGCCGGTAGTCTTGTATCATTTTCCGGCCGCCTCAGTAACGACCGACAAATCTGCCGCGGCCAAACTGCAGGTCTACCTCCACAAGGCGCACCACCTGACCCGAATCGAGCAGCACATCCGGGTGCCTATGGTGTATGTGATGGAAATGCCGCACTGCATACGGATCAACCTCCAGCCCAAACAACGCGACTGGATGCATCGAGAAGCATATCTGCAATGCGGCTACTACGATCAACCGGGAGTGCGAGGAATCGTGCCGTGCATCGCTGTCGCCATGACGCTGTATGACAGCGGGGTGTGCCTCGAGGAGATCGAGGATCCTGCGAAGCAACCGCCCATTCCGTCAACCCCCGAGGACGCGGCCGAATTCGAGAGCGCGGTCAGGAATCACTATCGAAGCGGTGTTGCCGTGTTATCCAACCACCTTCTCGAACATCGGACGAGAGTGCTGGTAGAGTGCCAGGCAATTCTCCTGGGCCGTGACCCGCAGGTTGAATACGACCGCTTCCTGAAAGCCGGCGGGTGGTACTATCTCCAGTACCCGGAGCTGTGCCCTTAAACAGAACAACCTGCCAAGATCCGATGGTGCCGGGGTGCACACCGGCGCTGCGGATCAATCCGCAAAAGACTCGGAGAGAAGTAGCGAGAAAAGATGTTCGCACGATCACCGCAAGCGCAGGTCAGAATCAAGGGCGTAAACCTGGAATAAGAAGATGGTAGATGATCAACGAGAGAACACGGAACAACCTCAACACACAACAACGGGAACAGTCCGAATGAAATCACTCATGAACGCTCAGCAGACCGCCGAATATCTCGGTGTGTCGCTGCCTACTATCCGAAAATGGACGCACTTGGGATTTATTCCGCGAATCAAGCTTGGCGGCACAGTTCGCTACGATCGCGATGTGATTGATGCATGGACCACCCAGCGTTCAACGCAAGGTCGCACGCGGCAACGGACGTTGGAACATTCGTCGAATTGAGCAAGAGGCCCCACAATCGCAGGGCCTCTCTTGTCGGGCATGGTTACGAAGCCAGAGCTCAATCACTATCGTTGTTGCCGATTTGGATGGTGAGTTTGTGGATCTGCTCTTGCTTGTGCGACGGGAGGAGATTAGTGTACCTTTGGGTTTGTACGATTGACGAGTGGCCCAACCACTCCTGGACAGTTCGGATGTCGATGCCACTTGCAAGCGCATTGGTCGCGAACGTGTGTCTGAAGAGGTGGAGTCCGGTCAAGTGGTTGCCCTTGTCTATGACAATGCCTTCCTTCTTGCGTATGCGCTCCAACAAGTCAAGCCACACGTTTCTCATGTGTGTCTTGACTTCGCCTTTGCGACTTGCGAAGACATATGGCGTCTTCAATTGCTGTGAAGCACGGATCTCTCGCAAGACTTCAATCGTCTCGCTACTAAGTGGCACGATACGGTCGCGTCGGGTTTTGGTCCGATGGGTCGGCGTATTTCGTACGCGGATGTGTTCCTTGCCCGGAGTGAGGTCAATGTCCTGCCATTGAAGGTGTCGTGCTTCTCCGTCACGCAGTCCAGTGAACAGAAGAATCCGCATGAAACGTGCTAAGTTCACCGGTGCATATTTGAAGATCAGCGCCAGTTCCTGCGGCGTCAGGATCTCTATAGGCGGCCTCTCAGCATGACGGCGTTCTACTGAACTGGCCGGATTCCTGACCAGATAGTCACGGTCCTGGGCGAACTTGAAGAACTGTCGGATAACACGAAGCTCTTCATTACGGGTCTTGGCCCCGACATGTAGAGACCTTACCTTCAAATGCTCATCTATGTCGTTCGTAGTGATCTTGGTCAGATTGTACAGTTTACGTTCTTCGACGAAGCGGACGAAGGGACGGAAGAGCTGCAGAAGGCGCTTTCGCCATGATGGAGACTTGTTATCAATCACATTCGCCTCATATTCCTTCAGTATAGCCATGCTGTCGATGTGTTGGTGGGGTAGTCCCGCCAGTCCGCGTTCGATATTCTTCTCGATTTCGGCTTTCTTGATCTCAGCCAAGACCTTCTGGGATACGCCTAACGATCTGCGAACCTGACGGCCACCGTCCATGAAACTGATCCACCAGTTCCGACTTTCCATTTTCTCGCCAGTCTGGCGATTAGTCTCGATGCGTTTGTAAATCGTTGCCATTGGTGTTCCAGGGTTTGACAAACTCTCAGCACGTTTTCAGCACAGAGGCGTCGGGCTCCAATATACGACGAAGAAAAATCCCTGTCAAGCATGAACTTAACAGGGACGATCTGGCGGGGCCGACGGGACTCGAACCCGCGACCTCCAACGTGACAGGCTGGCGTTCTAACCAACTGAACTACGACCCCGCGACGAGAGAAAAACTGAAAATCCGAAAATCTGAAAAGCTGAAAACAGATAGGACATGAATTTCCGCTTTCCGCTTTTTCGCATTTGCCCGGGTGGGCGATGACGGATTCGAACCGCCGACTTCCTGCGTGTAAAGCAGGCGCTCTGGACCAGCTGAGCTAATCGCCCTCGCGCATATCCCTGCGGCGCTACGGAGCGCACTGCCGTGCGGCACTACCCTGTGCATGTCAATGTGGCGCTACGGAGCGCACTGCCGTGCGGCACTACGCATATCCATGCGGCGCTACGCCTTCGGTGCGTCCGCCTCGTTCCGGCGGTCGCGGGCCATGATCGCGTAGGGGAAGATCACGCAGTAGCCGAGGACCATCAGAATAGGAGCCAGAGTCAGGCTGAGAAAACCCTCGGCCGGAGGCTGGGCCAGACAAATGAAGCCCAGAATCACAACGGCCAATCCGACCGCGAACGCAATGTAGTTCTTGCGGGTGAAGGGTACCTGAAAGCGAGGTGCCTTCCGCCCTTCCTCGCGCGTAGTATCCTGCTTGGTCTTTGGCTTGTGTTTGACCTTAGGGGGAATCGCCGATCTCCTTCTCAAGCGCCGATGAAGTCAGACACTTAAGTTACTAATATTTCGTCTGTGAGTCAAGGGAAGTCAAACCGCATGGCTCTAAAGGGCAATCCCCGATCAATGTTCTACTGCAATCAAAAACAGTCAGTTCCGCAGCCTAATCCATTTGACAGGGAGGCTTGAAGGGAGCTATTTGACCTCCTCGGCGGGCAAATCAGCCGGATTGACCATGAAGAGTGGCTGACCGGGATTCTGGCTGATCCGGCGATAGTAGCGGAGTTCATAGTCCTTGTCGAGTACGTTCTCCTGACCGGGGCGGATGCCGAGCCAGTATCCAAGCAGACTCATCGGCCCGGAAGTGGACACGAAGTTATCGGGATTAACCCAGCTTCGTTTCGGATATTCGACGACTTCAACGGCTCGACCTTTCACAGGCAATTCGGCTTCGGATCGAGCATAGCCGATGGCACGGTCAAGCCCGCCGATTTCATCGGCCAAGCCAAGCTCTATGGCGCGTTTTCCCGACCAGATGCGGCCCTGCCCGACCGAGTCCACGTAGGCTTGCTCGAGATCGCGACCGTCAGCGACCTTGATCGTGAAATCCTTATACCAGCCCCGGATCAACGTTTCGACGCGGTGGCGTTCTTCATCGTTAACGGGACGATCGGGAACCGTGACGCCGAGGAAAGGAAGGGTAACGCCGTGAAAGAGATCGGCATGTCGTCCGATCTTAACGTGGTCGTAGGTGAAGCCGGTCTTCTCCGAGAAACCTTCATTCCAGACATAGCCGCCGATCACGCCGATGGAGCCGGTCAGAGTAAGGGGGGAGGTGAAGATGCGGTCGCCATACATGCTGATCCAATAGCCGCCCGACGCGGCGAGACTTCCCTGCGAAACGATCATCGGTTTCTTCTTGGCCAGTGCCTTCATCTCGCGGGAGACGAGATCGGAGGGCAACGCGTCACCACCGGGCGAATCCACGCGCAAAACCACCGCCTTGACGTCGCCGCGCTTGGCCAGTTTGCGGAGTGTGCGCGAGGTGTAGCGGCCGCGGATGCCGGTGTCCATATCGCAATCGCCGACGGCATAGACGACGGCGACCTTGGGCAGTTCTCCCCACGACGGATCGGCGAAGAATTCCGCACGGACTTCGGATTTTCCGTTCATTTCCGGTTTTTTGCCTTCCCATACCTCGATCAGGTCTTTGGCATCATACCAGCTCGCGATGGTGTCCACCAGCCCTGCCGCGAGCGCATCCTCAGGGAAGAGGAAATAGCCGGTGTCAATGGTGGAGCTGAGAAATTCGGCGGTAACGCCCCGGGCTTCGCCGATGGTGTTCTGCCACTCCTCGTAGAGATCGGTAATCATTACCAATCGCTGCTCACGGTCGGCTTCCGACATCTCCCGCCGTGAGAGCGTCTCAAAGGCGGATTTGTAGGTGAAGTAGCGGAATTCCTCGGCGCCCAGTCCGATCTTCTCGAGAAGACCTTTCCAGAAGGTGCGACCGGCTATCATGCCGGGCATCTGGAGCGTGCCGGCCGGATCCATCCATACCTTGTCGGCGACGGAGGCGAAGTAGTAGGTGAACATGGTGGCGCGATCCACGTACATGTACACCTTCTTGCCCGAAGTCTTGAACTCCTTGAGTTTCTCGCGGACTTCCCAGAGCATCTCGCGGGAGGACTCCAGCCCGGACAGATTGAACACCAGACCGTCCACCGCCGGATCGTTCTTCGCGTTCTCGATCAGCTCGATCATGTCGAGCAGCGCGACTCGGTCACGATCGAGCCAACGGGCTTTGCGATAGCCAAGCTGTCCCTTCATCGGGACGGAAACGATCTGCGGCCGATCTTCGAACAGGTGTTCCATCGTGAACGCGGGAGCCTGCGAACCGACTCGCACCATGTAACTGGTGGAGAGAAGCTCGGAATCCTTGTCATAGTGAGGAATGACGTGGAAACCGGTTCCGTCCAACGAGACGCCGAGGCTGACGGAGAAGACTTTGTCCTGCGAATCGCCGTTGGGTTTGACGAGTTTGGCAGCCAGTCGCACGCCATCCAGCGGTTGGATCTCGAGACCGGTGCCCCATTGCAGGCTGCTGAAATTGTCCTTCCTGCCGTAGGCGGCGTCGCCGAAGAGGGTAATCCGGTGATTGCGAAAGGGTCGCAGACCGAGATCGCTGATCCCACGATAATCGCCGCGATCCAGACTGAGAGATGCAGCGTTGCCGATGGACAGGCGCGGGCACGGACGACTGATGTTGCCAAGGGTCAGATAGTGGTCGCGCGCGAGGCCGCGGGCGTCGCCTTTGGACCAGTGATAGGCCAGTCCCCAGTATTCGCTGCGTGATCCGCCTCCCACGGCGATCTGATAGTCATCCACGCGAAGTGAGGTCACTTCCGCATAGTTTCCGGGATCGAATCGGTAGTTGTTGCGGCGCATGGCGAAGCCGATTCCGTGACCGCCGAGAAAGAGTCCCCAGTTGTCCATCCGGTTGGGCGTGACATTGCGGTCGTTCCAGAGGAAGGTGGCTTCCCACTCGCGCATGGCCGCCCAGGCGGCGGGGTTCCAGAATCCGGCGGCGGCTCCGCCCTGCGTTCCCGGCGTCGCCGTCAGCGCCTGACTTCCGTCCCCGTAGTCCGGGAAATCCGAGGGAGTCCCCTGGGCAAGCGCCGCACTGCCGAGGGCGGCGATCAGGCCGGCGAGGAACAGACTTCCGAGTAGCTTTCCCATCACGTCACCTCATGGTATCTATTGGAGAATCAGGACGACGTCTATTCGGCGGTTGCGGCGGCGGCCTTCGGCGGAATCGTTGGAAGCAATGGGTTTGGTCTCGCCGAAGCCTGCGTACTCGACTTCGCCGGCCGCCTTCTTCATCTTTTGAGCCAAGTATTCGGCGACTTGTTGCGCGCGGGATTCGGACAGCATCTGGTTGATCTCTTCTCCGCCGCCGGCATCGGTGTGGCCTTCGACGCGGATTCGCGAACCGGGGAACTGCGCCATCGCGACGATGGCGCGGTCGAGGACTTTCTGATGCACTTTGGTCAGGTGGGTGGCACCGGCATCGAACTGGAGTCCCTGCAGGCGAAGGGTGACGTTGCCGTCGGCATTCTGCAGCACGACGGCTTCGCCCGGTTTGAACACTTCCTGCGCGCGAGCGATGCGTTCCACGGTTTCGGTTCGCGACAGCAGAGCTTCGCGGGCCGTGGTTCGCTGATTTTCAACCGTGGCTACGCGCTTCTCGAGTTCGGCGATTCGATCCTGCGCGTCGGAGAGACTGGTCTGCGCATCGGCCAGCGACGCTTCGAGACCTTCGAGCATCGCCTGTTGGTCGGCAGCCAGAGATTCCAGAGAGTCGGAGCGCGCGTCCACCAGATTGAAGAGTTGCTCCCGGCAGGCGGGTCCACCGCGCGACAGGTCGAGGAAGCCGTCCAGATAGGCCGCCAGCTCGGCGAGCAGATCGTCATAGGGGAGCAGCGCCGCTTCCCACGGCTGTTTGGCGCGCTGTGCGAATTCGATGTAGGACAGCATGGCAATGGCTTGACGAGCGGAGTTTTCCGCCTTTTGCGCTTCGAGTCGCGCGTCCTCCACTTTACCCTGCGTCAGGTTCGCCTCGGCGCGGCCCACTGCTTGATTGGCGCGCAAGAGGAGGGTGGGAACCTGTTTCTCCGCGCCTTTCTGTTCGGCCTCGCGAATCCGCGCGCGGGCCGATCCGAGAACCTGCGTGCGCAGCGCTTCATGCCGAACGGCGCGGTAGGTGGCGACCAGATCGGTGAGGTCGGGCGTTCCCGTGCTTCGTCGCTCGAATTGACGGAGCTCGTCGCGGAGCAGATTCTCCACTCGTTTCCAGGATTCGGGATTGATGCTGTCGGCGGCGAGGTCATAGGCCGCTTCGCGTTCGATGAGCACGTTCGCGAAGGCCTTGCGGGCGCTGCCGGCGGCGCGCCGCGCCGCGTCCAGCTCATCCAGCGCCTGCTGCAATTTCATGCGATAGAGGTTCTCTTCGCGACCATCGGCGATGAGTTTGCGGGCGGCGTCATAGGAGTCCTGCGCCCGCCCGAATTGGCGGGGAACAAGAAGATCGAGATCTTCGTAGATCGCGTTGGCGAACTGCTCTTCCGCTTGCCGGCGGAGTTCGGTTGCGCTTTGAGCGAAAGCGGGCAAAGAGACGAAGCCGCCGAGAACGGAAAGGGCGGCCAGAAAAAGCGGCACAAGGAACATTCGATTCATTTTTCTTCTCTTGACTGGACGGGAATCATCATCACCGGGGCGAGATCCTCGGAGCGGGCCCAGGCGGCCTGGAAACCGACCTTCACACGACCGATTTCGTCGCTCAGATGCCAGATCATGATGTTGGTGAAATCTCCCTCCATCATCTTGCCTTCCATGGGAATCTGGATACGCGCGAAGCAGGCGGAGTTGCAATCCCATCGCCAGCTCTGCCATCGCTTTTCGTGCGCGTAGAACTCGGTGGGATCCATATAGCCTTCGACGCCTTCCGGGGCAACGATTTCGATCCAACCGTCATGGATGGCGCGAACGTCGCACGGAGTGTTGGATCGCAGGATCTGAAACCGCACGGAGTCAGATTTGGCGGGGGACTTGTCGCGGAACTTCTTCAGATAGAGCCAGCAGTTCTTGGGTGCGGCATAGGAGCGCGATTCCCAAACCAGCGGGGACCGGCGAGGTTTCCAGACGACGGCCGCTCGCTCGGTGGAGAGCAGCAGCGTGTCTCCCCAGAGCGCGGCGGCGACGATTTTGTGCCCGAGAATTCCCTCGGCCGGCAGATTGACTTCATTCATGCCGCCGTTGGCCGCGGAAACCGCGATCATGCGTGAACTCGAAAGTTCGCCTTCCTGATAGCGGTTCACGACCAGAAGAATCGAGTCGTCGCGCGCTCCGATCCAAAAGGGACGGTAGCGGGCGAGGGCGGGACTGTAGAGTCGGCCGAAGCGATCGAGAGCGGGATCGTACCATCCAACACCGCTGACTTCCGTGTTGTTCAGGGTATCCCGCAAGACCAGCCCGAACCACACCTTGTCGTAGCGGGCGACGAGGGGGCCGATGGTTTCCGTCAGCGCGTCCTCGCGGGGAAGGCGGGCGCGCGCATCGGGCAGGCACTCGATGGCTTCGCGGGTCGGCGGAGGCAGCGGTCGCAGATTCTCTTCGGTGAATCCGCCGACGGTGATGAGGGTGGATCCGGCCGCGCCGTACATCGCTCCCCACAATTCGGCGCGCATGGAGGGACGTTCCGCGGCCGGTACTTCCAGCGAGTCACGGGGAACGGTCGCCAGATTCCTGACCGGGGACAAATAAACCGCAGTCCACTTCTCGGTCGAAAAATAAACGAATTTCTCGTCGTAGGAGATGTCGGGAAACGAGAGCAGCCACGGTTACGACGCTTGCAGATAGGCCGGGAACAGGAGTGCGAGAGCGAGAAATCGCAGGACGATTGATCTATGCATTGAGTAGGAAACGCTAAGGGTGACGACGGCCGAAGGACCCGAACGGAAGATCAGAAGACTCTCTCGAGCAACATTCGCAGAAGGATCACCAGAATCGCGGCCAGAATCGTGCGGATGAATCCGATGCCGAGACCGATCCACAGAATAAAGAAGTTGACGACAAAGACGAGTGCATTGGACAGCCAGAACTCTCCGATGACGGCTTTGAATCCACCGGAGACGAACGTGAGCACAATGACGACCAGAAAAACCCGCAGGAGGCCGGGCGCTTCCTCGCGCTTGCGCGCGACCAACATGCAGGCCACGTAGTAGAGAATCGCTTCGACGAGGAGATGAAGAATTCGCACGGAGAAAACCGAGTCTTTTCTATCGCGGGAAGATCGTGTGCGCTACGGCAGATAGATCAGTTTGGCGGAGGCGTCCTCATTCGGTCCGATGACGCGCGCAATGTAGATTCCGGCGGAATGATCGCTCAGGTTAACACGCTCGACGGCGGTGGTTTCCGAAAGATGCAAGCTGCGATTCTCGATGGTGCGGCCCAGGACGTCGAAGACGCGCAAAGTATACAATCCCGGCCGGACGATTTCAATGCGTAACTCGACAATCGAGTTGAACGGATTCGGATAGGCAGCGAGCGAGAGCCGCTGCGGAACCACTGAGGCGGGACGCTCGGAGCTTGACAGTGGAGTGTACGAGAGCACGGAAACGCCGACGGAATGCGAAACGATGACCAACCGCTGCGAAGCCGCTTGAGTCAGCGCCAAGCCAGTCGGACTGCCCGACACGGTGACGGCGGCCACAAACTGCGGAGTGCTCTGCCGCTGATCGAGATAGAACACGGGGCCGCTGGCGAGGGCAATGAAGCTGAATCCGCTGCCTCCGGCGATGGCGCGAATCGCCGCCGGAACGCCATACTGACCGGCGAAGGTGTAGTTGTCCAGATGAATCGCAGTGAGCGTGGCTTGATTGGCAGCGTTCAAATAAGGCGGAGCAGACTCCACCGACGTGAAAACGCTGCTTCCGTATTCGTCGTCCAACCGAAGCTGGAAAGTGGTGTCGCGGCCGGTGATGGCGGTTACGATTTCTAACCGCTTCACGCCGCCGGTGGTTCCCACGTGCAGCAGGGTCGGATTGCCGTCGAACTCGATCCAGCGGGCCGCGACGTTGTAGGAAGCCAGAATGCGTGGCTGCGCAGGATTACGAACACCGGCCAAAACCACTTGAGTCTGCGTGGCAATCGCCACGAGGGTATCTCGTGCCGACACTCCGAGACAGGAAGCGGTCAGCGAAAGCGCTCCGGTCCAGGTGGGAGTGTTGGGAGTGGTGACGTTCACGACGACCATTCCGCCCGCGCCGCCGGCCAGAAAGGCGTAGCCATTCGCGAGGGAGATGGCATTGACTTCCGGCACATTGGGAGTGAGCTGGCCGCGCAACACCGGAGAACCGGGACGACTCACCTCCACCACGGCGAAGTTGTTGTTGCCGCCGACGTAGGCGTAATTGCCGGATGCTTCCACGGCGGTGCGGCCGGGAAGACTGAGCGTTCCTTCCAGCACGAGGCTCTGTGCGGAAGCGAGGCCGGTGAGCAGCAATGTGCCAAAGGCCGCGAGTATGACTTTGATATGGTTCATGGAGTACCCTACCGTCAAAGTAGCAAAGAATTGAGCCACATGCAAGCGTCTTGATGGTTGCGAACCGAAGGACGGTTTCGTATATTGGGCTATCCCAAGCAGCCGCTTAGACATGATTCTTGAACAAATCTCCACCGCGGGTGACCGCAATTTTGGCTATCTGATCGCCGATCCCGATGCGAAGGTTTGTGCCGTCGTGGATCCGTCGGGAGCTCCGCAGAAGTTCGTCGAGCGCATTAGGGCGTTGGATTTCCGCTTGCAGTGGATCATCTGCACGCATCATCACAGCGATCACACGTCGGGCGCGCGCGAGCTCAAGCTACTCTTCGACGCGCCGGTCGCCTTGCATCGCAGTGCGCAGACTCCGCACGACGTTTCACTGGACGACGGGCAGGAACTCGAACTGGGCAAACTGCGCGTCCGCGTCATTCACACGCCGGGGCACACTCCCGACAGCATTTGCCTCTCCGTGCCGGGGGCGGTGCTGACCGGCGATACGCTGTTTGTCGGCAAGGTGGGGGGGACGGACTTCGGCGAGGGAGCCCGCCGCCAGTACCACAGCCTCCACGAGAAATTGCTTGTTTTACCGGAAGATACGAAAGTCTATCCGGGCCATGATGTAGGCATCCGTCCGGTTTCCACCATCCGGGAAGAACGGGCGCAAAACCCGTTCCTGCTCCGGCCTGACTTCGAGAGCTTCGTAGACCTCAAACGCAACTGGCTGGCCTACAAAGCCCAGCACGGGATCCAGTGAACAGCACCGGCCGCGCCCGTTTCTCGCTTCTCCCGGCCGTTCTGTCGGTCTCGACGTCCTCGATTTTCGTCCGCTACGCCGCCGCGCCGCCCTTGGGCGCGGCCTTTTGGCGCTCGGCGGTGGCGGGGGTCGCTTTGCTGTTCGCGTTTCTGTTTCCGGCTTATCGCCGGGAATTCCGCGCGATCTCGTGGGGGAGAATCGGGACAATTGCGCTGGCGACGATCATTATCTCGCTCCACCAGATCTGCTTCATCACCAGCTTGAGTTACACTTCGATTGCCGCTTCGACGTTCCTGACCAGCACGCAGCCGGTGTGGACGGCGCTGCTCGGAGGGTGGCTGATCCGCGAGCGGGTGAGTACGCGTAGTCTGGTGGCGGTGATCGGAGCTCTGGCGGGAATGGGACTGATTACGTTCTCGCGGCCCACCGAGAGCGCGCTGATCGGCAACATATTGGCGGTGGCGGCGGCGATTCTGGCTTCGCTCTATTCGCTGGCGGCGCGGAAACTGCGGCAGAGTACGCCCATTGTTTCGTTCATGATCGTGGTCAACGTTTCGAGTGCGATCTTCCTCGGGATTCTGGCGCTCATCTTCGACGTCAACCTGACGGACTACTCGGAGCGCACGTGGCTGGGGCTCGTGCTGCTCGGGTTGGTTCCCACCTTGATCGGGCATTCGCTCTTGACCTATGCCATCGGACATTTGAAAGCGTTCGTGGTGAACGCTTCGATTCTCGGCGAGCCGGTGGGTGCGACGCTCCTCGCGATTCTCTTCTTCAATGAGTATCCCACCGCGCAGACTCTCATGGGCGGCGCCGTGGTGATCGTGTGCATTTTGCTGATCGTCTTCGAGCGCGAAATTCCCGCGGCAGTGGAGCAGACGTAAAGATACACGATAGAATTTCGTGGTAGGGGCCGATTTATCGCGCCCTTTTCTTTAGGGGCGGCCCGGTGTGATTCGATTTGGCTGGTTGACTCCTGAGATCAATTTTGGTATCTTAACAATAGATATCTTCGGTCGAGGATTCATCCTTGCCCAATACCTTCTACGAGCGGACCCTACGCTGAAAAAGCGGCAAGGTGCGCTCGGTTCTTTTTGGTCGAGTGTTTAAACTTCCTTATGTATAGGAGTTAGGTGGGAAAGACCTATGAAGACACTTTACCGTTTCTTGACGGCGGGAATGCTGATGAGCGCTTCAGCATTCACTCCAGTAGCGAGCGCTCAACCTCCGGACACTCTTTGGACCCGGACATATGGGAGTGCGTCGGAGGAGGAGTGCAACGAGGTGATTCAAACGACCGATGGCGGATTTCTTTTGGTCGGATCCGCGGCCTCTAACATGTGGCTCGTGAAGACAAACGCCAACGGGGACTGGCTGTGGCACAGCACAAACGGGGGGGATCAAGCTGACGTTGGCGTAGCGGTGTTGCAGACCGGTGACAGCGAGTATCTGGTGGGCGGCACGACGAGTTCGTACGGAAATGGCTGGGAAGACTGGTGGATGGTCAAGGTCGAAGGGAGTGGGTACGTTCCCTGGCACCGTACGTTCGGGGATACCTTATCCGACATACTTCAAGATATACAGCCGACGGATGACGGTGGGTATGTACTGGCGGGCCTTAAGGTGTCCTATCCGAACGGGTATGACATGTGGGTGGTGAAGACGGATATGTGGGGGTATCCTGTGTGGGACCAGACTTTTGGCAGCGCAAACACTGAATGGGCCTTCGCCGTGGAGCAAACCAGTGATGGGGGGTATGTTGTGGCAGGATTAGCGAACAACGGGGCCAATGCTCTGCTGGTGAAGACGGACGCAAACGGGGACAGCCTCTGGAGCCGGATCTATGATTTAGGGAGACAATTCCGGTCCGTTCACCAAACCGGCGACGGTGGATTCATTCTCGCGGGGGTGACCAATTCGGCCGGCCAATCAGACTTCTGGTTACTCAAAACGAACTCGAATGGAGACCTCCAGTGGAGCCGGACCTACGGTGGCAGCGGGGATGATGTATGCTTTTCCATGCAGCCGACCGCCGATGGTGGGTATGTGCTCGCCGGGTGGACGGTATCTTTCGGGGCAGGCGGAAAGGACTGGTGGGTGGTCAAGACCGACGCCAATGGAGACAGTCTGTGGAGCCAAGCCTTCGGGGGTTTGAATCACGACGTATGCAACTCCGTTCAACAGACTGACGACGGCGGATATGTGCTGGCGGGATATACGAATTCATTCGGAGCCGGTGGCGCGGACATGTGGCTGGTAAGGCTGGAGACGGAGCTTGGAGCAGGAGAACCCGAGCGCGCAGCGGTTCGGCACTTTGAATTGCATGACGGCTATCCTAATCCGTTCAATGCCACGATAACGATATCGTTTGACGTACCGAAGACGTCGGCGGTGAAGTTGGAGGTGTTTGACGTGACGGGGCGGAGAGTGGCGGTACTGGCAGACGGAGTGTATGCGGCCGGGGAGCATCGGTACGTGTTCGATGCGAGCGGGCTACCATCGGGAGTGTATCTGTACCGTCTGCAGGCGGAGGGATTTGCTCAGACGAAGAAGATGGTGCTGCTCAAGTAAGAACCCAAGAGCTAAGATGCCAAGAAGCCAAGAGCGGGCACGATAAATCGGCCCCTACGGAACACACTGCCGTGTGAAACTACGATGGGAGATGCAATCGGCCCCTACGGAACACACTGCCGTGTGAAACTACAGGGCTACAGATATTCTTTCTGAACTAGCCCCCACTCTCTGAGTGGGGGTGTTTTCGCGTTAGCGCAGAGGGCGGCCACACCGGGCCGCCCCTACAAATAATCACGATCAATCCGTGGCGGGCGCAAGGAATTGCGCCCGCATTTTCTATCGGATCAGCGGTGCCAGAACAAGAGCGACGATGGCCATCAGCTTGATGAGAATGTTCATCGAAGGGCCGGAGGTGTCCTTGAAGGGATCGCCGACGGTGTCGCCGACGACGGCCGCCTTATGAGCGGGCGAACCCTTGCCGCCGTGCTCGCCGCCTTCGATGTATTTCTTGGCATTGTCCCACGCGCCTCCGGCATTGGCCATGAACAGAGCCATCAGCACACCGGCCAGTGTCGCTCCGGCCAGCATTCCGCCCAGCGCTTCCGGGCCGAGCACGAAGCCGATGAGAATCGGTGCGATAATCGCCAGACTTCCGGGCAGCAACATCTCACGGAGCGCACCCTGTGTGGAGATCGCGATGCAGCGTTCGACGTCGGGATCGGCCGTGCCCTGCAAGAGGCCCGTGATCTCGGTGAACTGCCGCCGCACTTCGGCTACCATTTTCGACGCGGCTCGCCCGACGGCTTTCATGGTCAGCGCGGCAATCAGAAACGCCAGCATGCCGCCGATGAACATGCCGATGATGGTCTTGGCGTTCATCAGGTCAATGGCCGTGATTCCCACCGCCTGCGAGTAAGCCGAGAACAGCGCGAGCGCGGTGAGCGCGGCGCTGCCGATTGCGAAACCCTTGCCGATGGCCGCGGTTGTGTTGCCGAGGCTGTCGAGCTTGTCGGTGATCTTGCGAACGTCCGCTCCGAGATGACACTGCTCGGTAATCCCGCCCGCGTTGTCGGCAATCGGCCCGTAGGCGTCCACCGCCATGACGATCCCCACCGTAGCCAGCATTCCCAGTCCGGCAATGGCGATTCCGTAGAGACCGATGAAGGCGTGGGCTGCCCAGATCGCGGCGGCAATAATCAGAACCGGAAAGACCACCGATTCCAGTCCAATAGCGAGTCCGGAGATGATCGTAGTGGCGGCACCGGTTTCGGAAGCCTTGGCGATGTCGCGAACCGGCTTGCCCGAGGTGTAGTACTCGGTCAGGAAGCCAATGAAAATTCCTGCCAGTGAGCCCGCCACCAACGCCCAGAACACTCCCACCGGAAGACCGAGCCAGTATCCCACGAAATAGCCGAAGACCCAGAACAGAACCCCGGACGTGACCGTTCCCATCCGCAGGACAAGTGCAGGATCGGCCTTCTGGAAGATGCGAATAGCGAAGATGCCGATCACCGACGCCACCAGTCCGGCCATCGCCAGAAACAAGGGAAGGCCCATGTATTCGAGCCGCATGACGGCGTATTGCGCGCCGGTGGCGGCAATGGCAATGGCGGCTACGATCGCTCCCACGTAGCTCTCGAAGAGGTCCGCTCCCATTCCAGCCACGTCGCCGACGTTGTCGCCGACGTTATCAGCCACCACGGCGGGATTGCGAGGATCGTCCTCGTTCAGGTCATACTCCATCTTGCCCACGAGGTCGGCTCCCACGTCGGCCGCCTTGGTGTAGATCCCGCCGCCGACACGAGCGAACAACGCGACCGAGGAGGCTCCCATCGAGAAGCCGACAATCGCTTCCGAGAGAACTTCGGGCGGGTGGCTGCTGAAGATCGTGTAATACGCGCCCAATCCTAAAAGCCCGAGTGAAGCCACCGCCAGACCCATGACCGCACCGCCGGAAAAGGCGATAACCAGCGCCGGGCCTTGACCTTTCTGCTTGGCGGCCCACGAGGTGCGGATGTTGGCGCGGGTGGCGGCATTCATTCCGAAGAAGCCGGCGAAAAGCGAGCACGCCGCGCCGCCCAGATAGGCATAGGCCGTTTCGTGATGGGCGTGGAAGATAAACAGCAGGAGAAAGATCGCCACCGCGAAAATCGCGATAATCCGGTACTCGTTTTTCAGGAATACCATCGCCCCCCGGTGGATCTTTTCACCGAGGGCCTTCATCTGATCCGTTCCGGCGGGTTGCCGGTTGACGCTGAGGTAGATGAAAAACGCGAGCACGAGCCCGACCGCACCGAAAATGAGTGAAAGCACACCGGGATTCACTATGAATCTCCTTGCTTTTAAGGGGCGAATTCAGTTACTTGAATCGGCACTATGCGCCTCTTTGGTACAGTTTTCCATGAAATGCAATGAACTGCACCAGAAAGAACCTTTCAATATAGTGATTCTTACCTTGAAGGTCAAGTGTGTGGTTTCGCTGGTTGGTCTGGGGAGCTTGGAGCAACAGTGAATGG
Organism: bacterium; assembly: GCA_018812265.1. Lineage (GTDB taxonomy): Bacteria > Electryoneota > RPQS01 > RPQS01 > RPQS01 > JAHJDG01. Next base: position 17,094 of record JAHJDG010000085.1, read on the forward strand.
GGAGGCGGGCTATGAAGACTCTAACGGTTCTGGCGATGATCGGCTGGGGTACGATTCTATTCGGTCAGCCGGTGGGAAGCACCTATGTAGCGGGCGATACGCGGTACGACTATCAGCACAACGGCTCCTGTGGGCGGATGATCGGATTGGATGATAGCGGATACGTGCACGTGGTGTGGATGCGAGGTTATAATATTGGGGAACGCCGTATTTTCTACAATCGCTGGAGTCCGGCGGCGGATTCCTTCGATTTCCCGGGGGGAACACTGGCGGATCAATCGCAATTAGCAGGCTACGTGACACTGGCGGTTACAGGTGACGGATGTCCGATTCCCGCCTTTCATCAGATCAATTACGCGGCTGATTACAACGCGCATACTGCTGTGTCTCTCTGTCTTGAGAGCACGTCCATGCCGCCGTGGCGATACTATGCCGGCGCGTCAATTGAGATCATCTGGCCGATTATCGCACTCTCCGGGGATTCCGTGATTCATATCATCAGCCGCGAAAACAACGCGATGGGGATATTGTATGATCCCTTGTACTACTCCCGAGGAGTTCTGCAGCGGGATTCAGTCGGGGGGATGGCCGTCTGCTGGCAGGATTACGACGGTTCCGGTTTTGAAGTCTTGGACACCGTCGCCACTTTCTCGTTCACGGTAGCGGCAGCACGATATTCAGGCCGAGCGGTGCGCGGATGGGGAAAGGTTATCGGATGGTCACCGCATAGTCCGTATGATCCTCTGCTATACAATAACGATATCATTCTGGAGTTTTCTAACGATGCCGGGATCTCGTGGGGCAATCGGTACAATATCACCCAGTTCACGCCTCCCGACACCGCATGGCATAATCAAGGCGGGCACTGGCAAGTCTGCAATCGGGATACGCTCCGCTCCTTTACGGATCTCAGCCTTCTTTTCGATCCGGACGACGTGCTTCACGCGGCGTTCACGGTCGTTCCGTTCTATCACTGGCGGAACGACACCGTTGGTCCTTATACCACTCGCGGTGCCAGCCTGATCTATCACTGGAACGAAGCGACCGGGCAGTTTAGCCTGATCGCCGACGGCTGGATCCCGGCGGGTTGCGGTCGGTGGCAGACCATCGTGCAGCGGCCCAGCCTGGCAATGGACGAGGAAACCGGCGATCTCTACTGTGCCTACGTCCGCTATGACACGGCTCAGGTATCTGAACAGGGCTGGTTCAATGCGGACGTGTGGATTTCGGTTTCGACCAACGGCGGATCAAGCTGGAGCGTGGGCACGAACGTAACCCGCACGGCTCCGCTGAACATCCCTGCGCCACCGGGCGACAGCCGCAGCGAGCGGGAACCTACTCTCGCTGAGACCGTGCAGGACGGATTCCTCCATCTTTCCTACGTTCTTGATTTGGACGCGGGTTCCCTGCCTCAAGACGAAGGAACCGCTACCCAGAATGACTTTCTCTACCAGCGGATTCCGGTGGATTCGATTCCGACCGCGCCGATTTTGCCGAACTACCCGTTGCGGTGGGATTCGACGGGATTCGCAAGTTCGCCGCCGCGAGCGGATCGTATCGTACCCGAGAGATACATCCTATATGCTCCCTATCCGAATCCTTTCAACAGCACGGTTCAATTGCAGTTTGAGTTGCCGAGGGAGGCCAATGTCAATCTTAGAGTGTTTGACGTCTTAGGACGCATGGTGGAGACGCTGGCGGACGGAGTTCGGCTCGGAGGACGCCACGCGATCACGTGGGATGCCCAAGCGCGGGCATCGGGTGTGTACTTTGTTGTTCTTTCGCATCCGGGCGGAACCACCGCCCACAAAATGGTCCTTCTCAAGTAGTACGGTTCACAAGGTACCAACAAGACGGGGAGGCTGTCATGAAAAGGGCAATTCTTCTCGGGGGGCTACTGCTGCTCGTGGCTTCGTATGCTCCGGCAGAGACCTTCGAAGCGGGTTCAACGTATCTGAGTTCTCAGCACAATGGAAGCTGCGGACGGATGATCGGGGTTGGTGTGGATGACATGGATGATGTCTATGTAAATATCGTGTGGATGCGTCGCACGACCGAGACGCGGCATGTGTACTACAATGTGTTCGATCCCGTTCTTGAACAATTCGTGTTCACGTTGGGCGCAGTGGTAAACGCATCCCAGCGGGCGGGGTATGCATGTCTGGCGCAACGCGCGGACGGCTGGTGTTTCCCGGCGTTTCATCAAATCACTCCGAACGACCCCTACGGACACTCGGCGGCGGCCATGGATTTCCTGTGTGGACTCGGTGCGTTCACCACGACGGGTCCGGCCTGGATCTATCGCAACAGCCAGTCCGTTGAAATCATCTGGCCCAAGATTGCCGCTGATCGGAACGGAGACGTGCACGTTGTCTCCGCCGAAAATCCGGCTTCAGGCTTGCCGGATGAAGTGACTCGCCTGTACTATTCCAAAGGCACGCCGCTGTTCGACACCGAGGGCGCGGGGATTCAAATCGAATGGGAAAGCTTCGGCGGTGTTGAGCTGGTGCTATTCGATTCCTCGTACACGTTGGCACACAATATCGCCTGTTCACGAACGTCTGACCGCGTGGCGCGGGCGTGGCTGCGTCCGCCGGAAGGACGAATGAATCCGGAGAATCGCGACAACTGCGACGTCTTCGTTCAGTTTTCGGAGGACGCGGGACTGAATTGGGGATTGCCGGTCAACATCACGCAGTTCATTCAGCCGGATTCGGCATGTTGGGAAGCGACAAACAATCCACGCTGCTGCGACCGCGACACGATCCGGCCCTACAACGAACTCTCGCTGATCTTCGACGATGCCGATGATCTTCATTTGGCGTTCACCACGGTCGGCTACTACTACTTCCCCGAGTCGGAAGACCACGAACGGATGCGGCCGCATCAGGCGATCATCTGGCACTGGTCCGAGCAGACCGACAGCTTCCGTACCGTCGCGGCGTTTTGGGTTCCCGATTCACTCCTGACGGTGCCCACCTTCGGTCAGCAAACGCTGGTGGGACGGCCCAGCCTGAGCCTCGATACCACGTCTGGCTATCTCTACTGTGCCTACTACCACTGCGATACAACCGCGCGCTCGGCGGCGGGGATTCCCAATGCCGACGTCTTCGTATCGGTGTCCACGGATCTGGGCAACACGTGGTCTATCGGCACCAACGTGACCAACACCACTCCTCCGCCCAACGCGCCCTATGGAGAGAATCTGAACGAACGGGACGTCACGGCGGCGGAATTTGTGTTTATGGATCGCCTGCATCTCTCCTATGTACTCGATCAGGACGCGGGAACGTCACAAAACGGGTCGTCTCGCAATCCGATGATCTATCATCGCGTTTCGATTGACTCGCTCGCTACGATTCCTTTGTTGCGGACGTGGCCGTTCCACGTGGACGTTGTCGAGTGCGATACCATCTCTTCGGCCGAGACGCCGCCCACGGTCGCGCGGGAGTTTCGCCTGTATCCTCCGTATCCTAATCCATTCAACAGCACGGCCACGATTCGTTTCGATCTGCCGCGGGCGATGGAGATGGAACTTCTGATCCATGACGTTCTGGGGCGTCGCGTGGACGTGCTCGGTCAGGGCCGGCGGGAAGTCGGCAGCCATTCGATTTCCTGGCGGGCGGAGAGCCTGGCCAGTGGAGTGTATTTCGTGACGCTGCGGGCGGAAGGTCGCGCGCAGATGCAGAAAATCTTGCTGGTGAGATAACCGAATCGTATGGCGGATTCGCAGCGAATCATACTGGAATTGGCGAACGTCGCCTCCGGCTACGGCAACCGAGCCGTTCTGACCGGAGTCGGTATCTCCGTGGGCAAGGGAGAGCTGATCGTTATCGAGGGCGCAACCGGAGCGGGCAAGACCACTCTCATTCGATTGCTGTTGGGAGTGCAACCGGCCCGCTCCGGCTATGTCCGGGTGCTGGGCAGTGACGTGGCGCGGGTCTCCTCCGCCACTCTGACGCAGCTTCGCCGGCAGATGGGAGTCGTATTCCAGATTCCGCAGTTCCTCGCGCAGGAGAGCGTGATGACCAACGTCGCGCTCCCGCTGCTCATCGCCGGCATTTCCTCGTCGAAGAGTCGAGCGCTGGCGACGCGCGCGCTGATGGACGCGGGTCTGACCGGCAGTGCACGCAAGCGGCCCGGCCAGCTTTCGGGAGGCGAGCAGGCGCGCTTGCAGATCGCCCGCGCGCTCATTCATCATCCCCAACTCATTCTGGCCGATGAACCGTTTGCTCACTTGGACCCCGAATCGGTCGCGGCCGCCGAATCGCTGCTGGCCACTGCGCATGCTCGCGGGTCGGCCGTGCTGATTACGACCCACAGTCCGACGCGACTCGCCGACCGCGCCGTGCGCTATCGAATGGAAGGAGGAAAACTCGCGTGCCAGTCCTGAACCGGGAGCAAATTCGCTTGGTGGAGTCGCCGCGATGTTGAATCTCGGATTGGCATGGCGGCTCGGACTCGGGCTGCTGCGTTCGCGACCGACGCTGACGATTCTGGCGGTGGGTCTTTTGGCTCTCGGAACCGCTCTAATCGGCGGATTGTTCGGCACGATGTATTTGCTGCGGAATCTCCAAACTCAGTTCCTAACCGCGCTGACCATCGAAATCGAGCTCACGTATGACACCGAACCGGCGCGAACCCGCGTGATGGCCATGGCCGAGACCTGGCCTGACGTGGAGTTCGTGCAGTACGTTCCCCCGGAAACGGTGTTACGAGAAGTGGAGGCCGAAACCGGAGAAGATCTCAGTGCGCTCTTCGATGTGAATCCGTTTCCGGCCTGCGTTCGCGTGCGTTTCGGTCACGCCGAATTGCGCACGCTGGACAGCCTCGGCGAGGCCGCCGAGCGCATGCCCGAGGTTTCGCAGGTCGTGTTTCCGCGAACTTTGTGGACCGATCTCGAACGGTTGGGTTCGCGGGTGCAGGGCGGATTCGGGTGGATCGCCGCGCTTGCCGTGTTGGTCGCGATTGTTTTGGTGGGTTTCTGCCTGCGGGCGCAAGTCCGCATTCATCAGGCAACGTGGGAATTCCTGGCGGTCATGGGTACATCGCGCCGGACGTTCGATCTCACGCTGTTCATTCAAGAGATTCTGATCGGCGCTTTCGGGGGGCTGCTGGCCTGCGCCGGGCTGGTTCTCCTGACCTCGGCCTATACACTTCTGCTGCTTCGTCCCATCTCCTTTCCCTTCTGGTTTCATCTCACCGTTTGGCTGACGGCGATCCTGCTAGCAATCATTGCCGGCTTGGTCAGCCCCCGCCGCTTCTCGTTTCGCGCTCCCCGCAAGTAATTGCCCCGAAGCCTGTGGCATTGTCAAGTTCATGGGTTCCATCCGGGCAACCTCTGCTAAGAGGTTGCAAGTATAGGGGGATAGGGAAGCCAAGAGCGGTATATAAAGGCTATGATTACAAAGATTTGTATGGGTGGTGCAGGTCTTTTTCAGATGTTGCACTGAAGAGGAGTTGTGATAGCTAAAAAACACATTTTCAATTGTTTGGTTAGGGTGGAGGGAGCTTGACAATCCCCGCTATTGTCCGTATTTTTATTGTTTACGGATTTGCCCGATGACCGACCGATCCCAACCTGCAGACAGTCCGCGCGTGGTGCGAGGAATGCCGACGCTTTCCCAGCGGGAACGCGACATTCTCAGCGCCATCGTTCGCCAGTTCGTGCTGACGGCCAATCCCGTTGGCTCGCGGCAGCTCTCGCGGAAACAGGCGTTCAATCTTTCACCGGCCACAATCCGCAACGTCATGGCCGATCTCGAAGAGATGGGCCTCCTCTGCCATCCGCATACGTCGGCGGGCCGCGTGCCGTCGGATCTCGGCTATCGCATGTACGTCAACGATCTTATGGAGTCGCGCGATCTGTCTCCCGAAGAGCGCGAGGCCATCGCCCGAGAATACGATGGTGTGTCCCACGAACTCGATGAGATCATGGCGGCCACGGCGCGCGTGCTGTCCACCGCCACCAAGCTGCTGGCGATTGTGCTCGTGCCGAATCTCGACGACGCCGTCCTGCACCGGATCGATCTGGTGCGGGTGTCGGAGAATCGGGTGCTGGTGGTGATCTCGCTGGACGCGGGGCCTGTGAAGACGATCATGGTCGAACTGGAACAGGTGATCGCCGAGGATCAACTCAAGCTCATCGCGCAGGCGGTCAACCGGCGGCTGGCCGGGTTGACGATGGCGCAGGTGCGCGCGCAAATCGGTGACCGGATCGGTGACCTGCCGACGCACTATCCGGGACTGGTCCGGTTTTTCGTGGATTCGGCCGAACGACTGTTCAGCTTCACGGACCGCGAAGAGATGAAAATCGGCGGCCGCGCGGAGGTGCTCTCGCAGCCCGAATTTTCCCGTCCCGAGAGTATGCGCGGCATCATCGAACTGATCGAAGACAAGGACATCATCTTCCATCTCCTGCACAAGGACGCAGGGGAAGAGCGAGTATCCATTTCCATCGGCAGTGAGAATCCGGACGCCCGCGCCAAGGATCTTTCGGTGATCACCTCCAGCTACTACACTCCGACCGCTTCGGGCAAATTTGGTGTGATCGGTCCGACGCGCATGGAATACTCGCGACTCAAGAGTCTGCTCGAGTTTACCGCGCGAATGGTTTCCGGTCATTTGTCCGGAAATCCGTCCAACAAATGAAAACCCGAAATCATCCCTTCTCATGATTCGCAAAGAAAAGAACACTCCGCCGGAAGAATCGCAGAATCCCGCGCCCGATGAGTCTTCCCTCGGGGAAAACGACACGCCGTCCACCGACGTGGAAACGGAATCCGTTGATATCGAAACGGAAGTCGAGCGTCTGCGTAGCGAAGCCGCCGATTGGCAGGATAAATATCTCCGTAAGCTGGCCGAGTTCGATAACTATCGCAAGCGCACCCGGCAGGAATCGGAAATGCTCGGGCAACTCATAGCCGAGTCTATTGTAGCTTCGCTGCTGCCGATCATGGACGATTTCGACCGAGTCATCGCCGGGATTCCCGATCCCGACAGCCCCTATCGCAAGGGCGTGGAGATGATCCGCGACAAACTACGGGCGTTTTTCGATGCACGCGGCGTTTCGAAATGCGAATGTGTCGGAAGACCCTTCGATCCCGAGGAACACGACGCGCTCATGACGCAGCCCACGCCCGACTTTCCGCCCGGAACGGTACTCAACGTCATCACTCCCGGCTATCGTATGGGCGAGCGCGTGATCCGCCATGCGCAGGTGGTTGTGTCGGCGGAAGCGGAGATTGAATCACCCAAAGATGATGACAGTGCAACCGAATGACACATTGAGAGAGCGAGACTGCCGATAGATGGCCAGCAAACGCGATTACTACGACGTTTTAGGAGTCAGCCGCGACGCCGACACCGAAGAGATCAAGAAGGCGTATCGCAAGCTGGCCATGCAGTATCATCCCGATCGCAACAAGGGAGACTCCACCGCCGAAGAAAAATTCAAGGAGGTGGGCGAAGCCTACGCGGTGCTCTCGGATACGGATAAGCGCGCGCGATATGATCGCTTCGGTCACGCGGGAGCCGGCGCCGGTACAACGGGTGCGCCGGGCGGATACGGCGGATTCGAGTTCGATCTGTCGGACGCGCTCAGGCAGTTTATGGAGGGCGGCTTTTTCGGAGGCAGTTTCTTCGGACGCGAGCGACCGGGCGGCGGTTCGGCTCGCTTGCGCGGCAATGATCTGCAAATGAAACTGGCGCTCACTCTGGAAGAAGTTGCGCAGGGCGTCAAGAAGAAGATCAAGGTCAAACGCTACGCGCCGTGTGGTGAGTGCAGCGGGAGCGGCGCGAAACGGGGGACGTCCAAGAAGAGTTGTCCAACCTGCCACGGAACGGGTCAGGTGCGGCAGGTGTCGCGCACGTTTCTCGGGCAGTTCGTGAACATCCAGACCTGTCCGCAGTGCCGGGGGGAGGGACAGATTATCACCGATCCCTGTCCGGCCTGCAAAGGCGAAGGTCGTGAGCGCGCCGAAGGCGTGGTCGAGGTGGACATCCCCGCCGGAGTGGCGGCCGGGCAGTATCTCACGCTGCGCGGCGAAGGCAACGCCGGACCGCAGGGCGGAATCTCCGGCGATCTGATCGTGCTCATTGATGAGAAGCCGCACGACTATTTCGTGCGCGACGGCGACGATATCGTGTACACGCTCTCGCTCACCATTCCTCAAGTCGTACTCGGTGATGAAGTGGAAGTGCCCACGCTAACCGGCCGCGCGCGGCTGAAAATCGAACCTGGCACCGTACCCGGACGGATCTTGCGAATGCGCGGCAAGGGACTGCGGTCGCTGAACGGCTACAACACCGGCGATGAGCTCGTGGACATCCGTTTGCTGGTTCCGCAGAAGTTGACAGCCCGTGAACGCGAGTTGCTCGCCGAACTCAAAGACTCGGAGAATTTTCGCCAGTCCGCCTCGGACAAGGGCTTTTTCAAGCGAGCTAAATCGGTCTTCGGTTCGTGACCGACAAATTAGGTTTTCGCCGCGAGACGCTGCTCTGGCTCCTGGCCGTCGCGCTGGTTTTCGGTCTGGGAACGAGAGTGGTTCAAGAAATCCGTCACCGCGAACTGCGTTATCCGTTTGCGGTCGTGCGGGACGATGCCGAAGTGCGCGCGCTGCGGAGTCGCGCCGATTCGATTCTCGCGCTCCGGCAGGCGGCCGCTGCTGCGCCGATCAACATCAACACCGCCGGTGCGGCGGAGTTCCAGCGTCTCGACGGCATCGGCGAAGTTCTGTCGGCGCGCATCGTTGCCTACCGCGAGGCGCACGGCCCGTTCCGTACGGTGGACGAGCTCGACAACGTGTCCGGCATCGGTCCCAAACGTTTGGCCGCGATTCGCGAACGCTGCGTCGTAGATTCGCTGTAACGTTTCGTTCGCGGCAAGCCGCGCTGTGTGTGATTTGCACGTCACCGGGAGGAATTCATCATGGCCGTCCGACTTTCCTCTGGTTCCCATCGCCATTCCCGACCGGCCCCGCTCCGACCGACCGCCGCGCGAACTCTGGAAGCGGTCTTCGATATTTTGGCGGGAGAAATCGAAGACCGCCGCGTGCTCGATCTGTTCGCCGGAGTCGGATCCTACGGCATCATGGCGCTGAAGCAGGGCGCGGCGTCGGCGACGCTCGTGGACAAGGCTCACGCGACGGTGCGCCGCATGCTGAAAGCCGTCCAGCAGTTCCATCTTGACGAACGCGCGTTCGTCTATCACGAAGACGTTTTTCACTTCCTGCATCGGACGGGCGGGAACGAAACCTTCGATCTGATTTTCTGTGATCCGCCCTATGAGGAATTGGCTCCCGCTCAGGTGATCGGCGAAATCATGGCGGCGGGCGTGCTCGCGCACGGCGGAGTCCTGATCTTCGAGCATTCGCGCCGTCAAGCCCCGCCCGATATTCCGCCGCTCATTCTGCGCAAATCACGCGTCTTCGGCGATACGACCATCAGTATCTGGGACCGCCCGTGAACGCCGTTGCGGCGCGAGGAATTCGCAAGCGTTTCGGAGACGTAACGGCTCTCGGGGGCGTGGACGTCACGATCCGCGCGGGTGAGTTCTACGGTCTTCTGGGTCCGAACGGGGCGGGGAAGACCACGCTGCTGCGTATTCTGTCGGGTCTCATGGCGGCGGACGAGGGAACACTCGAAATCGGCGGTAACGTCGTGCTGCCGCATCGTCGCCGATCTTCGATG
>JAHJDG010000086.1 GCA_018812265.1 bacterium
CCGGTTTCCAGAATCCGATTCCGAACTTGGCCGAGACCGTCCGCAGGAAATCGTAAACTTCGCGATTCATGTCCTGCGCTCCCGCCAGGTCGTCTTTCGCGCCGACGCGGGCCAGAATCAGATGATCGCAGTGCACCGTCGTCGGCACGGCCGCGGATTTCAGTCCCGCCGACATGAACTGCAAGAGCGCCATTTGCGCGGTCGCGTCCTGCATCGCCACGCGGTCGGGCCTGAGCGCGACGTATGATTTTCCTGCCACGACTTCGGCTCCGGCGGGATCGTCGAGATGTCCGAAGAGCAGCTTCTCCGCCAGCGACAGCGGCCGATTCAACTTGTTGCGCACAACCGCCAGCCGCTCTTTCATTTTGCGGTAAACGGCCTCGACGAATTCCGGGGTGGATTCAACGCGAATCATGGATTGAACTCCTTGTATCTTGTAGGCCAAGCCGGGATTGTATCCCGGTAGCAGTCAAACGCAAATCAGGACTGTGGTCGAAAACCAAGCTAACGATTTGACACATCTGCGCTGATAAGTATCACCATGAAGAGGATATTCATGTGACCGCGACTAACGGATCACACAAGGTCTCACTTCTTCCGAAAAACGAAATTGTTATAGTAGTCCTTCGAATCCCAGAATCTATTGCCAGTCTGCCTTTGGTGTACATCGGGAGTGAATTCCTCAAGCGGTCGAAGCTTCCAACCACAAACGAATTTCCCGACATAACCCAGCTCGCGTAAAAAGTCAAACACATCAGCAACGGATCCCGATTCCAAATGACGGTTCTCGCATTCAAATACCAACAAAGGGGACTGAGTCTTCAGAAGTTTCGCCGCGCCCAAAAATACCTGCATCTCCGCTCCTTCCACGTCAATCTTTAGAACCCGCACGCGAGAATCACCCGCCAGGTAATCATCCAGAGAAACGACGGGAACTACAACGGTTCTGCATTCCTCGCGTTCGGCAACGCGATTGCTCAGGGAGGCGCCGGGAGAAACATCCTTTTTTCCCGGAATGCTGAGGATCATCTGCCCCGAACGCGAGAAGACTGCCTTCGGTTCCACCGTCACATTGTCGAGATGCATTGCGCGACATATAGTGGAGAGGTAGTTGGCCAGTTTCTCCTGTGGCTCAAAGGCAATGACGCGCCCCCGGCCGACCCAATGCGACAACCAAAAGAGATAGCTGCCCTTATTGGCGCCAATATCACAGACGGTGTCCCCGGGGCGCAGCTCGTTGCGGATGGCTTGGAGTTCCGCCCGTTGATCACGGTATCGGGCGCGTAGCGCGCGCCAGAGAAATCGTCCTTTCATCGGCCGGATTCGATTGTAAAGTGTATTAAGAAATTCATTGAAAAGCAGGCAATACGGTTGGCCGGGCCGAATTGGGCGTCACCTATCTTCATGCGGGCACCCCGTTGTGGCGGTCTTTTCAGGTAGACATTCTCAGAGCTGTTCGATTCTCCGGTAATTCCGTGAACTGATCCGCCACCGCCTGCCAGTGGCCGTCTTCGTGGATCAGCATGAACAGGTCGCGGCCGCGCGACCCGCGCGCCGACCGCAATCCGGTGGGTGCGCCACCATGTGCTCGTGGAAGAAGTGTGCCAACCGCTCCGCATCAGGTTCGACCGCCCACGCGCGATTCAGTTCCTGAACCGTTCTCCAGACTTCCGCCTGCTCTGATGTCAATTCCATTATTGTTGCTGAAGAATTCTTCCAACACGCCGGAGCGTCTCGGCTTGTGCCGTTTTCCTTAAGGTTGGATTACTCATCGCCGAGGCACGCGTCTTCCGTTTTTGCGGGCCCGGCTAAGGCGTCTCTGGGCGGGGCAGGCGAAGAAAAAAGACGCCTGCCGCCGCGCGCATACCTTTCTTGAAGCGGCACCAGTGATGAGAAGGACTATCACAAAGGGCGATGTCGGTTGCTTGCAGCCAACCCGCTATCGCATCTTCCCCCGCGCCAGCGAGAACAACACGCCCACCGTGCAGAGCGCGGCGAACGAGGCGAACGCCACCCGCGTCGCCTGAAGGAACTGCGACTGAACCTCGATAGTGATCGGACGGCGTCCCACGAACGCCAGAAGGATCAACGTCGCCGCCGCCATGCTCAGCGTGTGACCCGTGAGTCTCATGGTTCCCAGCACCGCTGATGCCGTCCCGAAGTGTTCCCGGCCCACGCTGCTCATCACGGCGTTGGTGTTGGGCGATGAAAACAATGCGAATCCGAAACCCAAAATCATCAGACTGGCGATGATGAACGGCAGTCCCGTGGACGAGGACAGAAACGCGAACAGAAACAAACCCACGGCCGCCAGTCCCATCCCCAGCGAGGAAACCACGCGCGGTTCGATGCGATCCGAGAGCTTTCCCGCCATCGGCGAGAACGCCGCCATCACCACCGGTTGCGCGATCATCACCACGCCCGCCTGCTGCGGCGACAAGCCCTTGATGTATTGCAGGTACAGGCTGAGCAGGAAGGCGAGCGCAAACGTCGCGCTGTAGTTGATGAGCGCGGCGAGGTTGGAGAAGATAAACGCGGTGTTGCCGCGAAATCCTGCAAGCTGCAGGAGCGGAGCGGTCAACGTTTGCTGCCGGCGTAAAAACAGAAATCCCGCAAACACTCCGGCCGCCAGAAGCACCCACGCCCACCAGTCCGTTACCGACGAGACGCTGTAGAGAATCGCTCCCAGCGCGACGACGTACAACACCGCTCCCACAGAATCAAAGCGTGCAATCTCACCGGACGACCATTCCCCCTTGAGCTTCCACACCGTGAGGATCACGACGGCGGTGCCGATCATACCGTTAATCACGAACAGTCCCCGCCACCCCAGATAGTCGGTGATGATTCCTCCGGCGAACGGCCCGGCGCTCAGTCCGAGATACACGGAAGCGATCACGATACCGAACACGCGACCGCGCTCCTCGCGGGGATAAACCGAGGTAACAATCGCCATGCCGGTGGCGAACATCCCCGTCGCCCCCACGCCTTGAACGACGCGAAGCGCGATCAGCGTAGATGCATTCGGCACAGCGGCCAGCGCAAGCGACGTAACCGTGAAAACCGCGAGCCCGATCAGGAACACCCGCTTTCGCCCGCGCAGATCGGCCAGCCGTCCCAACGGAACGAGAAACGCCGCCGCCGCGAGCAGGTACGCGGTATTCACCCAGCCCAGCGTTATCGCATTCATCCCCAGATCGCGGCCCATCACCGGTAGCGCGATCACCACCGACGATCCCATGAATGGCGTCGCGAAGGACGCAATGGACGCCACGATCAACGCTGCGCGCCGTTGTGTTTCGTCAGTGTGCGCGGAGCCAGTCACTCCACCACCGCTCGCGGAGTCTCTTGCGGCAGGCGAACCAATACCTCGTAGTTCAAAAAGCGCGTCAGATCGCTGAAGCCGGTCACGGTAATCTGCTGCTTGCCCTGCTTACCGATCAGCACGACCTCATCGCCGCGTTTCACTCCCGGAATGTCGGTCACGTCCACCGTCATCATGTTCATGTTGACCATGCCCACCACCAGCGCGCGCCGGCCGTGAATGAGCACGTGTCCGAGATTCGAGAGAATTCGCGGAAATCCGTGGGAATACCCCACCGGAACCAGCGCCACGGTTTGCTTGCGGGTGGTCAGATACGAAGTGCCGTAGCCGATGAACTCCCCGGGGCTGATGGCTTTCACGCCCATCACGCGGCTCTTCCATGAAATCACGCGCTTCAAGGGATCCACAAATCGCGGCTTGCCGATGAGACCGTGCTCGATATAGTAGTGCATCTGCGTCTCTTTGCTCGGTCAGTATCCGTATTGCGCGATCCCGAACCGCACCATGTCGAGAATCGTTTCCGGAAAATGCAGCGCTGCCGCCGAGCAGGCCGTGTGACGCACCGTCGGCGTGAGTCCCAGTTTCAGAAGATACTCGGACAGGCGACTGAACGTCTGAATCTGATTCTGAATGCGCAGATAGTTACCGACGCTCTCGGCGCCGGCGTAATGCGTGCACACTCCCTCAACGGAAAAGTGATGGCCGTGCGTTTGAATGTACTCGACCACCGCCGGAAGTTCGCTCTCTTCCAGACCCATCCGATTGAGTCCGGTCTCCAGCTCCAGATGGATGCGCGCGGGTTTACCGATCTTCCCGGAAGCCGCGCGCGCCACTTCCAGACGCTGCCGGTCGAACACGTAGAACGACACACCGTTCTCCACCGCCCACGGCAGTTCCTCGTCGTCAATCGCCCCCATAATCATGATCTGCGAAGCTTGCGTGCGGCTCTTCAGAACGCGAAACGCTTCGTCCGCCCCGTACACCGAGAAGTGTCGCACGCCGCACGACTCCGCCAGCGGCACGAACTCCTCGATCCCGTGTCCATAGGCGTTGCCCTTGATGACCGACGAGAAAACAACTTTGGAGCCGACGTGCTTCTTCAGAAACCGGACGTTATTCCGTAGAGCCGAGCGGCTGATTTCGATGATCGAAGTGTTGAGCATATCTCAGAAGTGACGACTGATAGGCAAAAGGTCGTCCACGGATCAGACTTTTCTTCCGCGTCGAGTTAGGACTACTTCTTCCCCTGCTTGGCCACGGCTTCGGCGGCGCGCTGAGCGGCTTCGGGATCGCCGAGGTAGTAGTGCTTCTGCGGACGCAGGTCGTTGTCCAGTTCATAGACCAGTGGAATCCCCGTCGGAATGTTCAGGCTGACGATCTCTTCATCGGGGACTTGATCGAGATGCTTGACCAGCGCGCGCAGGCTGTTGCCGTGGGCGGCGATGAGCACGCGCTTGCCGGCTCGAATCTGCGGCGCAATCACGATCTGCCAATAGGGAAGGAAGCGCTCCAGCGTGTCCTTCAGGCACTCGGAAGCGGGAACCTCATCACGCGTGAGCGCGGCATAGCGCGGATCGCGGCCCGACCATCGCTCATCGTCTTCGGTCAGCTTGGGAGGCGGAATATCGTAGCTGCGCCGCCATTCCATGAACTTTCTCTCGCCGTATTTGGCCAGCGTTTCCGCCTTGTTCAGTCCGGCCAGCGCTCCGTAGTGCCGCTCGTTCAGTCGCCACGAGCGATGGACCGGAATCCACATCAGGTCCATGTCGTCGAGCGTGATCCACAGCGTGCGGATCGCCCGCTTGAGCACGGATGTGTAGGCCACATCGAACGTGTATCCGCCCTCTTTGAGCAGCTTGCCCGCGTCGTGCGCTTCCTGAACACCTTTCGGGCTGAGATCAACGTCAATCCACCCCGTGAAGAGGTTTTCTTTGTTCCACAGGCTTTCGCCGTGGCGAACGAGAACGAGAGGAATCATAGTGAAATCAACGAATTGTTGGTGTTTGTGATACTTCCAATATGCTGACATTTTCTCATCTTTGCAAGGGCAAAGAAGAGGGCACGCTCACGCGCGCCCTCACCCCGCAACTCCATGAGAAGCATCAGTCATCATCGTCGTCATCGTCCGTCGAACCACCATGATCCCCGACGAGCATCCACTTGCCGCCTTCTTTCATGAAGATGTCCGTCCAGCGTCCCTCGGATTCCTTCTTTTTCTTCTCATCATCCTTTCCGATCTCGACCACCATTTGGTAGTAGTAGTCCACGATGGCGAAGTTGCCGAAGACCGCGATGGCCACCGGGCTCAGATCGTAGATCAGAACTTTTCTCTGGGGAACCCAGTACTTGATCCATTTCGCGCTGGTTTCCTTCCCGTAGGGCACCGGAGCCTCGTACTGCCAGCCCACATAGTCGTTGTGGATGAGCGCCAGAAAGCCGTCCAGATTATCCTGGGTCATCAGCTCCCACATCTTCTCCTCGGCCGCCCACACTTCCTTCTGCTCGGCCGTCCAGTTGTCGGCTGCGCTCACAGGAACGACCATGACGGCACCCAACAGCGCTAACGCGCACAGAATGGTGCTTAGATTCTTCATGTTTGTCCTCCTTGTCTTCTTTGGTACTCACCCCAAACCGGCAATTGCCTCGATCTCGACGGGGAAACTTGGCGATCCCTCTTTGCTTTCGCCAAATCACGTCACATTATCGAACAATATAGCATATGCTGCAAAGTATGTCAATGATTCCAGGAACAGGAAAAGGCGACCTGTAGCCGCCTTCAGATGTTTCGGATGTGTTGTGTATCAAATGGTTTTCGTCAGTTCTTGGACGGCCTTCGCTTCCCAGCCCCAAGCCTCCTCGACCCACCGGGAGGCTTTCATCCGTGCCTCATGGCTGCGCCAGCGGGCCACAAATTCCTCGGGATAGTCGGAGGGAAAGCCCTCATGGGTGACATCCCAAGTCGGTCCCAGATACGCGGCCCAGCGCTGCCACGCCTCAGCACACTGCCCGTAGCAGAAGGCGGCCTTGGTCACATGCTGCCTCTCGGCTCCCCCGAAGCGGGGAGCCGTGCGCTCGAAATAGTGATGCAGACTATAGCGGGATGTCCATTGCCGCCAGAGAGCCGCTCCCATCCAGCCCCTTGACGGTTCTTCGGTGAAGTCAACTTCCGGTCGAGTCAGATCGGTTGCGAACTGACGATAGGCGGCTTCTCCGGTAGCGCATCCGGCCAGCTCGCGGGCGTACCACGAGCGGGCCGTTCGGCGGATAGCCGTCAACGCCAGTTCGCGAGGATCAGGTGCCGTCGTTGCCACCGATTCGATGGACAGTAGCACGTTGCCTTCGTCAAGGGGATACCGCCAGAAGTCACGATCACATTCTGCCACGGAAATGGAACTATCGGCAAGTCGCTTCCAGAGACGGGCCGCCACGATAAAATCAGTCCGACGGTCGCGAACGCAGCCGTAGACGACGAGCGGTTCCTTGAGTCGCGCCAGACACAGCCGGCCCTGCGCGATCCACTCACGCAGGACGGAAAAGGCCGACGCCGGATCCGAGGGGGTCACTTCCTTCCAAGTGACTCGGTAGGCGCGGAACAAGGTATCGGTAGGCGGGACGAAAGCCAGTTGTGCGCATTCCGGGTGTTCGCGCGAATAGAGAAACTGGGAAGCTCGACCCGAGAGAACGTCCGCTTCACAATAGTGGAGATTCACTCCCGCCGAGCGCAGCAGCGCGTAAAGTCCGGCCGCCAGATCGGGCTCGATGTTCTCGACCGATCCGCGGAGATCGTCAAGCGCGGCCGGATAGCCGTGGGCATGAAAACGATAGGTGGGTGCCGTCGAGGCCATGGGAAATAATACGGATTCTGCGCTCGAAACTCAAGCGGTGTCCTCAGAAATAGAAGGGCAAGGCCAGATTGGCCTTGCCCTGCGCCATCCTCCTGGGCGGCTGAACACACAACGTCATTCTTCTCTTCATCACTCCGCGACGAGACTCAGAGCGGCTGATCTCTGGTCGCGCCATCGTACTGAAAGACCGCCCGGACGGAGTGGTTAAGATCAATATAGAGCACCTTCCAGACAATGTCAAGAATGGGTTCACGCCCCACCTTTCCCGGCTTTTTGTTCGGGTCTCGTGTGACTCAATGGAAAGCTTTGCTTTAGCGGGTAATGACCCTCATACGCGGTGTGCAAAACCGACAGTCCATGAGGCATTCGCTTCCGAAAGGCCCTCGCAATGGGGAGAACGGGTGGGTCAGAAACGTTGTATTCCCAGTCAATTAGCCGGATCACGCGGAAAACCCGAGCGCGGAACAGGAAACCCTCTGAACTGGTTTAAATCCATGAAGAGTGCTATATTCTTGTATGAGTCATTCAAATCGCTCGCCCTTGCGGCGTAGCCGTCACCAAACTCCCTGAAGGAGACGCAAATGATCACGAAGAAAATGGTGGATGCCCTTTGCAAACAAATTCAGGCCGAATTCTACGCGTCTTATCTTTACTTGAGCATGGCCGCCTACAGCGATCGCAAGAATCTGAAAGGATTCGCCAACTGGATGCGGCTTCAGGCCGAAGAAGAGAATGAACACGCGATGAAGATCTTCGACTACTTGCTCGAAATCGGCGAAAAAGTCACGCTGCTCGCGATTGACAAGCCGCCCACCGATTTCGGAACCCCGAAGGAGATGATGTCGGCCGTCCTCAAGCACGAGCAGAAAGTCACCGCCATGATTGACAAGCTCTACGAGCAGGCGGTGACTGAGAAGGACTACCGCTCGCAGATCATGCTGCAGTGGTTCGTCACCGAGCAGATCGAAGAGGAAGCGCAGGTGCAGGAGATTCTCGACAAGATCGAGCAGGTCG
>JAHJDG010000087.1 GCA_018812265.1 bacterium
CCTACCAGTACGTGGGCGGCTGCTCCGCGCCATGTATCGGTTGCGCTAACCAATGCCTGCGATCTTACGTGCTCTCACTGTTACGCACCCAAAAATCCCGCGATGCTCGCCTTTGATAGACTGACAAGCTGGCTTGCCGACCTCGACGCCAATGGGTGCATTGGTGTGGGTTTCGGCGGCGGGGAGCCAACTCTTTACCCACAGTTGACCGAACTCTGCTCCTTCGCTGCGAGGAAGACTAATCTTGCTGTAGCTATGACAACTCACGCACACCGATTAAGCGATCAACTCCTGAATGAACTTACGGGCAACCTGCATTTCGTCAGGGTAAGTATGGACGGAGTTGGCCCCACATATGAGTCCATTCGATGCCGCCCTTTTGATGCATTGCTTGAACGTATCGCCGCACTCGAGCGTGTAGCGCGTTTCGGGATCAATTTCATAGTTAACTCGAAAACCGTCGCAGACCTTGATGCCGCGGTTAATCTGGCCGCAGACCTTGGGGCGTCAGAGTTTTTGTTACTTCCTGAGGAGCCTGTAGGACGAGGTGTCGGCATAGACAACGAGACGACCATTATCTTGCGGAAATGGGTAAACGGATATCACGGCAGTGTTCCTCTCGCAGTGAGTGAGGGAGGCGCGGAGGGGCTTCCTACGTGCAATCCGCTCAATGCTGAAGCGGGTCTCGCTGCCTTCGCGCACATCGATGCATCTGGCATCATTAAGCGAACATCCTACGATACAAGCGGAATCCTGATACGAGAGAATGGAGTGATGGCAGCACTCGATAAATTGAAAAGAATCAAGCAGGAGGCGATCCAATGAAAATGTGGCATGGCTATGGGTCTGAGCATTCGATGAATCTCGTCATGATCGGGCATTTCAAGAGTGCCGAAGATGCTGAGAAAACACAAAAGTTAATCAAACAACTATCAGAGGGACTTAGAGATAAGATTGACATTGGAACATCCCGCGATCGATTCGGTAACGATGTCCTGGAGCTTTTAAGAGAAATAAATTGCTACAACCTTAGTCCTTCTGAGCTTGAGCACTTTCTTTATGATATCAGTACCAAAGTGGAAGGTGACAAGATCATTCTTACAACTGATGAATCGGAAGTCTCTGCCTTTTTCAAGTTGATGCTAGAAAAAGGTGCGAAAGTCGAAATATACTCGGCCCATGATTATCCAGAAGCTGAGTATGGACGGGGCAAATAAGTATGCCATCACTATATTGGACAGCTTTTGATTCTCTCCCTGGAAGCAGGAGTCAAAACTTTGAGAATCTTTGCCGAGGCCTCATGCAGTTGCATTATGGACGCTTCGGCCAGTTCAAAGCACTTTCAAATCAGCCTGGCGTTGAGTTTCATATCAAACTGACCGAACCCTGCCCGCTTGGAGATCCTCCCCGGTGGTTTGGGTGGCAGTGCAAATATCACAGACGAACGCAAAGCGGCGATCTTACAGCCGCCAGTCGTCACGACATCGAATCATCGCTCCGGACTACAGAAAAGATTCTGCTTGGAATTACAGATTGGATTCTCTGGACACCCTACACGTTAAGCAAGAAGGATCAGGATTGGTTTTATGCTCTGCCGACCCCAATGAGACTTACGCTCTGGGCTGAGGAAGAGCTCGACACCTACCTATGTGGTGACGGATTGCTTTTAAGAAACACTTACTTTGAAGAGCTGATTGTAACTCCATGTAATCTAGAGGAGCAACATCGAGTAGCAGTCCAGCCAATCCGAGAACGCTGGTTTGAACCAGTGCACCAATCGGTTGATGCCGAGCGCACGATTCGCCGAATGCTCGGAGAGCCAGGCTCCTGGGATAAACTGGTAGCTATAGGAGAACGTTTGACGAAAGCGGTAGAAGTGATATCGCGCAGTCTAGGCGACACAGCGCCTGAATTAGAAAAGGCAATCATGCCATTTGTTGCAGCATGCTCCGCTTTTGCTGACACGCTTCTCCGCTTCCACGAGATACTCGCTCACGGAGACCTTGACGTTATCCAACAGAAGCTTGGCGAACGAAAAACCCTAATCGGCGCAGATGTTCGTTCCACGCCACGGCGTCTACGTACGTCGAATCTACCAATCGCACTGGATGCAACTAATGCTCTAGATGATATGAGAATTGCGCAAGAGCTGTTGAATGAAGCCGAAGATTTGCTTGGAGTGGGGCTTGTCGCCTTATTGGCCGATGCTGGCGGCGGAAAGACACAGATCGCTGCTCAACTGACCGCACCGCAGGAGGGTAGACCAGCTGGCATCCTCCTCCATGGCCGGGATCTTCACAGAGGTCAGACACTAGATGATCTCGTGCATCACTTTTCGATTAACGGCAATCCCCTAAACAGCATGGAACGGTTGCTTGCTTCGTTGGATGCGGTTGGTAAGCGGGCTGGTTGTAGGCTCCCTGTCTTAATCGACGGTCTCAACGAAGCTGAAAACCCAAAAGACTGGAAACCGGCTTTGGCCAAACTTAACGAGATTGTGAAAGGATCCCCCAATGTCTTGATTGTCTGCACTTTACGCACTGGCGAGCGTCGGCGTGAGGCGCAGAAGTGGGGACAGGATCCGCAAGCCAATGATAGGGAGTCATTTGCGGTTATGTCTCTTCCCGATGGCGTAAGGAGGCTCCAAAGCGAAGGCTTCGGTGGAGACGTCGATGATGCAATCGAGAAATATTTTAGCCACTTCAAAATCAACGCAGGGGACGCGGAGATTCCGGTGGAGCTATTACAGCATCCTCTGACCTTAAGAATTTTCTGCCAAGTCACTAATCCCACGCGAGAATCCGAAGTCAAGATCGATTATTTCCCAGCATCTCTATCACCACTTTTCGAAAAGTATGTTTTCAATGCCTGTCAGCGAATTTCACAGTTGTCTAATCTCAGCCACTCCTACAATATTGCTGATGTTGACTCAGCAGTCTACAAACTTGGAGTTGAATTGTGGAGAGGAAAGCAGCGCGAGATTAGCGAGGCAAGCTTCCGCGTGGCTGTGTCCGACACTGCTCGCCCATGGGATAGCAGCATCGTCAATCTACTAGCACAAGAGGGAATTATTTTCAGAAACCCTGGAGGTGAACCAGGTGAATACGCAATCACTCCGACATATGATGCCCTCGGTGGATATATTATTGCTAACGCCCTCCTTGCGAAACACGCGGGTGACATGACGTTCGAATGGCTTAAGGAGCCAGAGGCGATCGCTTCATTTGCTGGTGAAGAAAGTCACGAATTGGCATTCGATATATTTACTTCGCTTGTCGCACTTGCACCCCGTCACATGCATGGCAGGCAGCTTTGGAAGGAAATGCCTGATCCTTTGCGGCATGCGGCCCTCAGGTTTACGACAGGACTAGAGGCGGAATACTTAGACCAAGACACTGTTGCTGCCCTCTTGGCACTATTCAGCGAGAAGCCAAAAGAGAGAAGCCGTCTGTTCTCTCGACTTCAGGGGATTCGAGGAGCAGCTAATCATCCGCTCAATGCTGAATTTCTTGACACTGCCCTCCGGTCTATGCCTGTTTCAGAACGCGATCTAAGTTGGACTGAATGGATCAGAGGGACTCGTTCCGAAAGATTCAATGATCTCCTCGCAATAGAGCTTAGATGGAAAGAATGTCTCGCTACGCGGATGCCATCTGATCGACTTCGTGCCAAATGGGTTATGTGGCTCCTGACCTCCACTGATAGGGAACTCCGCGACGTTGCGACGCGTGCGCTGTATTGGTTTGGGCGAGGCGACCCCATAGCGCTCTTTGAGGAAAGTCTAAGATCACTCGAGATTAACGACCCATATGTTCCAGAGAGGATGCTTGCGGCAAGTTACGGTATTGCAATGGCGCTGCATGTCGACCTACAGGACAACAGCTTCGCAAAAACAACATTGCTCAAATATGCACGAAGTCTCTACGAGGCGGTATTTGCAGAGGGAGCACCATTTAGCACCACTCATTTACTATTGCGTGAGTATGCAACAGGAACAGTCGAACTAGCGATCCTGCATAATCCAAGCCTGTTCACCCCTGGGGAGATTAAGAGAAGCAAACCACCGTTTAGTGATGGAGGGGTTCGCGAGTGGGGTGAAAGTGAAAATTCGAAAGATGAGCTCCACAGCCTCGATTCGCCCTTTCGTATGGATTTCGAGAACTACACGCTAGGTAGCTTAGTGCCAGGTCGCGGGAACTATAACTACAAACATGAGGGGTATCGAAAGATTCGGGCGCAAGTCCTTTGGCGAGTCGAGCAACTCGGATGGTCGAGCAAGCTGTTCAATACCGAAGACAGTTCTATCGAAAATAAACAGCATTGGCCACGGACAGGCAGTGACGCCAAAAAGATAGATCGCTACGGCAAGAAGTATTCATGGATAGCCTATTTCGAAATGTCTGGGCTTTTGCGTGACCGCGTTACGCTGGAGGATTGGAGGGAACGAACTTCATCGGTAGATATTGATCCTAGTTTCCCTGAGCGTGTAACTAAGGATCATCCCATACAAGAGGATTTCCTTGGTGATCCCGAAATGAAAATGAAGGAATGGATCGCAAGCGGACCTTTGCCGGACGTGAATCCGTATCTTCGGCTGGCGAAAGTGCAGAAAGTGGAAGGACCTTGGATTGCTTTGGATGGATTCGTTGTCCAACAGGATGAAACGCGCG
>JAHJDG010000088.1 GCA_018812265.1 bacterium
ACCACGATTCCCGGTAAGCTCATATCCATGAAGGGAACTCCGATTCCTCAGCCACGCTCCCGCTCGGCGGCGCGCAGGCTGATCCAGACCGCCGCCGCCATGGCCCCGTCGCCGATCCCTGACCACAGAATGACCCACCGCGGATCGAATATCGCATAGTAGGAGAACAGGAAGATTGCCGCCATGCTCTTGACAATCACCGTGAACACCACCAGACTCCGGTTGCGGAGCGAAGGAGCGGCGGCCAAGGCATAGCCGACGGCCAGAACCAGATGGAACACGCCGTTCTGAACCGGGAAAAAAGGCTCTACGTCCAGAGAGAAACCCGCCCAAGCCATCAGGAAAGCGGGACGAAAAATGAGTAGAATACCCACGCCACAAGAATGAAGGGCAATCAGCCAAAGAAGAACCGAAAGCCGTCGTTGGGCTGGAAAAGTGTTCGTCATTCTTGGATCCCGCCTATGAGGAGTAAAGGTTTTTCTCACAGTCCGGGCAAAGGCCGCGCGATACCCGGATTTCAGCCTGTTCACCCAAATACTGTTCCATCGGGACCCACGCCCCGTCGGCCAGAACACGATGGCAATGCGAACACACGCGCAGGAACGCCTCCAGATAGCGAAGCCGACGAAGAATGCGGCGACTCATCCTCGTGATCATAAAAGCCAGCAGGAATATATAGGCGGTTTCCAGGAGACTCTCCGACCAATTGATGGGAGTGGCCGGTGCCCCCAGCAAATAATGGGGAAGATCGAAGATCTCGTCCAACCAAAGAAACACCACTACGAGGCCAAAACCAATGACCTCCCACGAGACGATGCGAAGCTTCTCGGTGTACGTGTGCATAGTGCCTCCTTCACTCCGAAAAACCGAACCCCGGCGCTTGTCCTATTGAGTCAGGGGCGAGAGGGAGCAATCCACAAAAAGTTCCGCCGGACTTCCCGGACGACTTCGTTTCCGGACAGACTGAGCGCCCAATAAACCATCGAATCGGAATCGCGTAATCATGGCCATTCGCCCGTTCTGTTCCAAATGTCTGGCTTGGACTATCCGTGTTTGCCGGCCAACCGGAAACCCGTCATGGCAAATTCGGCTTCCATTATGGACTGAGCGCTCCGACTTGGAGGTTCAGAAAGTGAATATACGACCATGTGAGCAACATTGCAAGGGCCAAAGCTCTGACCGAACTTGATGTTTCGTCACCGGCGATGCGGATACACTTCACTGCCTGTCAGGTCTCCTCTGGAGTCGGCGTACGGCAAGCAAGGCAACCGGAAGCAACTCCGCAAACTCGTCTCCGGAAAAAGATTATAGACAACCCGGTCATAAAATCAGTCCGGCCATGGTTTTCGTCTATGATGTTGTATTTTCAGTCGGAATTGACTACCATAGGCCCTATACTTGGGAATGAACGACGAGGCTTTATGCCCGGATGTTGTGCACAGGATACTGAAACCTCAGCCGCTTCGCCGACCGTGCCCGATGGGCGGGCGGGAAAAACCACGTTTCTCCCGGCGGCCTGGCGGGAGGCGGCCATCTTCGGTGCGCTGTGGGGAGCGATCGAGCTCACGATCGGGCCCTTCCTTTATATGACGCGCATCCCCCTGAAAGGGGTGGTGCTGTCGGGGATGGCGGTGGGCCTCTTGGTGGCCAGTCAGATGTTGATTCGGCGGCCGTGGTTCCCGCTCCGGGCCGCGCTGATCTGCGTGGCGATTCGTGCTCTGGCTCCCGACGGAATGCGTCCTGGTCTCATGTTCGCGCTGCTCTTTCAAGGATTTGAGGTCTCGCTGTACTTTCTCCTGTTTCGTTCGCCGCTATTGGTGGGAATCGCGGCCGGATTTACCGCCGCGGTGGCCAGTCAGATCCAGAGTTTCGTGGACAAACTGTTCAAGTACGGTCTGAATTTCTGGGAACTCTTTGTTGCACTTCTGGAAAAGGCTCAGAGTCTGCTGCATCTCAACGTGGGAAGCGAATGGCTGGTCATCGGTCTATTTCTGACGATTGTGGGAATCGTCGGAGCGCTGGAGGGTGTTCTAGGATGGAGGCTCGGACAGACCGCTTTGAATATTCGCCGGGAGCGGGAGCGTGCCTCACCGTAATCGCATCCGTGCCCTCATCGCCATCGGTGCCATAATTCTGGCCTTGTCGGGGCGGCCGTGGCTCCTGACGGCGGGATTCGTGCTCATTTTCGCGTGGAGCCTTTGGCGGGATCCGCGCGTTCTGCGCCGCATCGCCCGGCCCAAGTTCTGGGTGATCTGCATCACCATTGCCGTTCTGGCCGGACTCCTGCTCGGCAAGAACACACGGGAATTTCTCGGCGTGCCGATCTCGCTCGACGGACTGGTGATGGGACTGATGATGAACCTGCGGGCGTTTACACTCATCGTGGCGGGAGCGGTGCTGTTTCGGACCGTCGGACGCGATCAGTTCATGGCTCTGACCTCGCGCATCGGGCTTCGTCATCTCGATCCCGCCTTTGCGATGGCACTCGAAGCCTTGCCGAAGGTGAAGACGTCATGGCAGAAGGCGCGCGGCGAAGAACGGACGTCGCGTTTCCGCGCCGCCGCCCGTCTCCTGCTCGCGTTCGCGGACTTAGCTCAGAATCATCCGGCTCCGCGGGCGAAGCTCTTTGCCATCACCGGTGAAATCGGTCGTGGCAAGAGTACCTTGCTCTGCAGAATTGCCGATGCGGCGGAGTCAGCGGGATTTGAAGTCGGTGGCTTCTTTCAGGAAAGACGAGAGGGAAGCGAGAATGGAGCGGTCGCCTATGAACTCGTCCGCTGGCGGGACGGGCAACGCGTGAAACTCGGCCGGCGCGATGGAGAATCGGGATTTCGCTTCGAGGAGGGAGTGTTTGCGGAGGCGCAGCGGTGGCTGCGGGAAGACGCTGGAACCGCGCGGCTGATTCTGATTGACGAATTGGGAAAGAAAGAGGCGGTCGGCGGCGGACACTTTCCCGCCGTTCAGGAGTTGCTGCGGTCGGATCCCGTAGCGACTGTCGTCGCGGTGCTGCGCAAGGACAAAATCTCCGAGCTTGCCGAGCTGTTTCCCGTCGCGGCGGAATCGCTGCTGGACTTGGATACGAGCGATGAAGAATCGGCGAGATTATTCATGGAAATGGTCGTGGGGGAGTAGCGAGAACCAACGCTTCATCCAATCGCATACCGCGCATCAGGAACGGGCCTCTGCTTCATGCGGAGGTCCGTTTTTCACGGCAATCAATTCGGCAACGATGCTGACGGCAATCTCGGCGGGTGTGTGAGATTGGATCGGCAGACCGATGGGACAGCGCACGCGGGACAGAAGATCGGAAGCTATTCCATCTCCCTTTAGCCGCTCGAAAAGCCCGGCCGCCTTGCGACGGCTGCCGATCACTCCGAGATATTTATACTCCTTCTTCAAACACCTGCGCAGAACCAATTCGTCGTGTTCATGTCCGTGCGTCATGATGACGATGTACGTTTCCGCCGAGGATTCGATGTGCGCGTCCACCTCCTCATAGGGGGCGCAGACGACTCGCGCCGCGCAGGGATGTTTACCGCGACTTGCCCACTCCGCGCGATTGTCGAAGACCGTAACCGAGAATCCCACTTGTGCCGCCAGCCGCGACAGTTCCACGCCGCAATGCCCGCCCCCGACAACATACAGTTGATGCGGAACGGTGAGCGGCTCGACTAAAAAGGTCGCGCTCCCGCCGCACATCATCTTCAGATCATCCGGTCCGCTCGTTTCGGGATCAAGCTCGTAGCGGACGACCCACGGATCGCGCGGCCGCTTCGATAGAACGTCCTCCACCAACTTTCGTTCCACGTCTCCACCGCCGATGGTGCCGAACGTCGTTCCGTCGGCGTAGATCAGCATCTTGGCGCCGGCTTTTTGCGGAGTGGAACCGGTTGTGGACGTGAGGATGGCCGTATACGCCGCCCGGCCACCTTCGATTGCCTCGACGACTGTGCGGTAGAAATCGGCTGTGCTCATGCCTGCTCCATTTTCTCGCGGACGGAGCGCACGGCGCGTAAAACCGACTCGGGCGTGGCCGGCATACGCAAGTCGGCTTCGACACGATGATCGGCAAGTGACTCGATGGCATCCTTGATCGCGAAGAACGCCGCCTGTCCGTAGATAAACGGCGGCTCGCCGACGGCCTTGATGCCTTTCACCCCCGCCACTTTTCTCTCCGTTTGAATCATCTCGATGGTCCACCTCTCCGGCAGATCGTCCACCGCGGGAATCTTGTACGTGGTGAGCGAGTCTGTCAACGTCCGCCCGGACTTGTCGCGCACGACTTCTTCCATCGTGCACCAACCGACACCCTGCAGGAACGCGCCCTCGATTTGACCGCGATCCACCGGAACGTCCACGTTGCAGCCGGTCTCATGAACGATGAACACGTCCTTCATCGAAAAGTATCCCGTGAGCACGTCCACTTCCGCCACGACCAATCCGCACCCATAGACAAAATAGGCGAAGGGAGTGCCGCAACCCGTGCTCCAATCGAAACCGAGCCCCGGCGTGCTGTAGTATCCGTGAGCCGAGAGATCCACCCGCCTTTGCCAGGCGGCCGCAGCCAACTCTGCCAGCGAAATTCGCATTTCCGGATTGGCAGGATCAAAAATGTAGCCGCTCTCGAACAACAGATATTCGGCAACTGCCCCATGCTTTTTCGTCTCCCGCAGGAGCTCGGCGGCCACGGGTCGCAGACGACGGACGATCGCTTGAGCGGCGATCCGCGCGGCGTTGCCGTTGATGTCCGCTCCGGTGGAAGCGGCGGTCGGCGAGGTGTTGGCGGTGCGCTTGGTGCTGTGGCTCTCGATCTTCACGCGGCTCTCGGAAAGTCCC
>JAHJDG010000089.1 GCA_018812265.1 bacterium
CATCCTTTTCACCACCTCCGCTTCCGTCATCACTCCCTCCGTCGGCAGCAATTGCAAAAGCGGCAGCTCTTCCGTCGTGGCGATGACGTGATAATACATCCCCGCCGCGAAGTGCAGGACTCCGGTATGCACATACGTCGTGTCCGTCGTGTAGCCGTGGAAGAGATACGGCCCATCGAGCTCTTCCGCGTAGAAAACGAGGTAAGCCGTCACCGTCACCGGACAGCCATTCTCGGCATGTGTAACCGATTCCCAAGACAGCCGCGCATGGATGCCTTCCGGCGAGATCACGACCTCAGGCGCGGCCGGCGTCGAGATCTGCGTGCCCGAGAGCGGAATGCGGACGTACCCGTTCACGCCATTCGCTGCATCCGTCTGAATGAGCAACGTGTCGAGATACGTGCCATCGTCATCGGGATCGAACGCGAGCGTGAGGCTGCACGTGCTCATCTGGCCGGGCGCGAGCGCGAAGTAGCTGCCGCAGCTTGTCGCCCGCGAGAACTCATCGGATGCAGGCTCGAGCGGTTGAAAAACCACAATCGCCTCGCTGCCGAAATTCTTGAGCCGGAACGTCTCCGTGAAACTGCTTGGACATTCCACGGTACCCGCGTTCCAAGTTAAAACCGGACTGGTCGGCAAGCTCTGTCTTGCCAGCGCTAAATATCCTTGCGAGGACACGATCGAGAAATCCCCGTCCGAAATATCCGAAAGTGTATCCTCCAAAGCCGATATCCGCACCCGGCAGTGATCCGATGGTGGAGCGTTAATATACACTAATTCGACACCATCGTTCTCTGTGACAGCAGCGAGCGTTTCCCAGCCGCCAACTGGGTAGTCGCGGTTAAGCTCGATATGAATGCTGTCAAATCCGTATCCCCACCAACCTATGGTGTGGTACTGGAAGATCTGCCATTGTTCTCCGCCATTTGGAAACTGAATCCGTATTTTAGGATCCGTGCCCATTTTGACAATATAGAAGTCATAGTCTCCTGCACCGAACGAATTCGTGAGTCCTGCCACAACGTAGCCCCCATCCGAGGTCTTCTGAACGGAATGGGCCATGTCGTCCTCTACTCCGCCATAGGTACGTGTCCACAACGCATCGCCGATGCTGTTGGTCCTCAGCAGGTAGAAATCAGCATGTCCGAGAGAGTAGGTATTGCCAGCAACAATGTATCCACCGTCGGGCGTCTGCTTGACGGAGTACAACACGCCATTCCCAAAGCGGCGTGTCCATAACGTGTCGCCGGTGCTTGTGGTTTTTAGAATGTACAGATTGGCCCCTGCTGCGACGTATCCCCCATCTGCAGTCTGTTCGACACATCGTACGTCATCATCTAGGCTTCCGCCGTAGGTTCGCGTCCAGAGTGTGTCGCCTGTACTGTTCGTTTTAACAAGGTAGGCATCATCAGGTGTAACTCCGAAAGAATTTGTCCATCCGGCAATAATGTACCCGCCGTCGGCCGTCTGCCGAACTGACTGCGCTTCGTCATTACTGCTTCCCCCGTATATTCTGGCCCAGACCATTTGACCTATACTGTCTGTTTTCACAAGCCAGAAGTCGATGTAACCTGCGCCAAAAGAACGGGTATTACCCACCAGAACATACCCTCCGTCCACGGTCTGTTGGACACAATGGGCAATATCGTGCTCAATCCCCCCATAGGTTCGAGTCCAGAGCGTGTCACCGGAACTGTTGGTCTTTACAAGGTAAAAATCACTGCCGCCAGCACCAAACGAGGAGGTTGATCCTGCCAGAATAAATCCGCCGTCAGTTGTTTGCTCAACAGAATAACATTCGTCGCCGTAAAGTCCGCCATACGTTCGGGTCCACACTGTGTCACCAAAACCGTTTGTCTTTAAGAGGTACATATTGTTGCCCCCGGGGATACCGAAAGAACGGGTATTCCCCGCAATGATGTATCCCCCGTCCGTTGTCTGCCGAACAGACTGAGCCCCATCAGAATCCGTTCCCCCATACGTCCTTGTCCACAATGTATCAGGTGCCTGCGACGCGGCTGCCAGCGCAAACACGAAGATGATCAAGAAAATAGCCAACGTTCTCATTTCGGTATCCTTTCCTTGATGATAGTGACACAGAATAGCCATGATTCATGCGCAAAGTCAAGACACTGGTCGGATCGGCTGTGTTTTTCGGGAGATGGAAATGGCGGGCTGTGTCGGGGGCGGATGTTTGTGGAAGATGCCAAAGTGTGGGGGGATGGGAGGTTTCATCATGGATAGAAAGCGGGCCGCCACGCAGGGCCGCCCCTACGGTACAGAGTTCAGTCAGGAATTGAGAGGAGGATGCCTCTCGCGTCGAGCAGCGTTCCGACCGGGCGGGGACGCCCGGCTCGGCGAGCGCCTTCTCGAGTGTCATTCTGAACGAAGTGAAGAATCTCAGCCGCCGTGCCGGGCTTGCATCTGTCCGGTCTTAGCAGGTGGGCGGAGATTCTTCGGGCCGCTTGGTTGCTAAGTGAGTGACGCGACAGAAGAAAAGCAGCCCTCAGAATGACAAGCGGCTTGATTTCGATCGGCCGAGGAGGCGCAGGCAGTGCAGCACTACAAAGAATTCAGATCCGTACTTCCTTTCGCCTCTCGATCTTCTTTGCCGAAGCCCATCTTCATTATCTACAATCCACGACACTATTCCAGACCCCTTGATTCTCTGTACAAATGTTCATATATTGAATTTGGCTTACCAGATCGCCCTCCCCTTCGCGACCAACTGCCTCGTTCCCTTTCTGCTTTCCGCTTATCTTCCCCTTTGCCAACTCTCTGCCGTTTGCTTTTCAGTTTGAAGTTTTAGGTTTTCTTCGCTTTATCCAGTTCGTTTGGTCAAAAAAACATTTCCGCTTGGATTCTTGTTCATCCCTCATCCCTCATCCTTCATCCCTTCGTTCCACGTCCATTCCCCGGTCTCATCCGAGAGTTCATACCGATCTTCGTACTCCTTCCCGTGCCGCGCCACATAGTCAATCCCCTCAAGAAGCGTTTGAAACTCTTCCTCACTGACCGTCGGGCCGAGACTCACGCGCAGCCAACCGTGCTTCTCGCCGATGTGTCCTTCGCGCAGACGGCAGCGAATCTCCTCGGAATGCGCGCGGCGGCAGGCGTCTTGTTTCTTCGCCTGCCCCGCCCAGAGACGCCTTAGCCGGGCACGCGAAAAACGGAAGACGCGTGCCTCGGCGATGAGCAATCCAACTTTTATGGAAACGGCATCAGATCAGCGAAACGAAGCCCTGAATGTGCTATGGTCGGATATCCACCTCGAACAGCGTCAGCTCGGGTTGCGTTCGGCGATCACGAAAACGAAAAAGCGTCGCATCCTTCCCATTAACGATTCCCTTCATGCAATGCTGAACGAATGGCTGGGACCGCACGAAGGCAAACTCTTTGGAATGCTCTCCGAATCAAATCACATTGCGATGCGGCAACGCTGCCGTCAAGCGGGGTTGTCCAAGGGAATCTCGCTCCGTTCGTTTCGAGCCGGATTTGCATCCGCCCTGGTCGAGCGAAACGTAGACCTGCACACCATCGCGAAATTACCGGGGCACTCGTCCACTACTACAACTGAGAAGCACTACCTTGCCATGACCGAGGAACATTTATCTGCGGCGGTGCGCAAGCTGGATCCAACGGGACCTCCCAACGAGAAAGGA
Organism: bacterium; assembly: GCA_018812265.1. GTDB lineage: Bacteria > Electryoneota > RPQS01 > RPQS01 > RPQS01 > JAHJDG01. Next base: position 3,663 of record JAHJDG010000089.1, read on the forward strand.
AACGTAATCGAATAACAAAGCGGGCTTTGGAATAAAGCCCGCTTTCATTTCCTGCCAGACAAGTTAGACATACCTCTTCTCGGATACATGTCGTTTCTGGCTTGCCTTGTGAAATGTGGTGCGCTTGACCCAGCCTTGACCCTGTTTTGACCCAGCACAAAAACACGGGTTAGCCTCATCAGCTAACCCGTTGTTTTTATGTAGCGCCTACGGGAGTCGAACCCGTGTTACCGGCGTGAGAGATCGAACATTAATCGTTTGTAATTACTTGTTTTATCTCATCGGTTGTTTCATCCGCCACCAACCGCGATCAAGCCAAGTACCACCAAGTGCCAATTTCCGATGCCAAGTGACGGCCAGTGTGATGACCGCGTTACTGGCTTCCCTAAGTTCCAGAGCTTCAGGATGCTCCGAATAGAAAAAGGGCTCCCAACTACTGCGAGGCCTGCATCATCCCCTTCGAATACGTTTGCCCCCAGACGATGGCGGACATTCTCGATAATGACAGCCGCCTCAACCGACAGTTCTTCAGTTCAAACTCAATCAGCCGCTTCAACTGATCCGACTTAGGGCCACCGTTTTCCCGCCGCCAGTGGTAGTACGTATGCTTATGAATCCCCAGCTTCCGGCACACCTCCCGCACCGACATCCCCTTCCCAATCTCCACTTCCGCTTCCCGAAGCATCGGAATGATCTGCTCCGCACGATACGTGGCCTTCGCCATACCCACCTCCTGCACCACTCTAATATACCACTCTGACATCCAATGTGGTACAGCTTTCGGGGGCTAGATCATTGTCGTTGACGCCTGATGTTCAAGCGGCCACTGCCGTGATGGCGATCCCATATTGATGCAGGGCAGAGGCGAAGACGCGGATCATCCGCCCGATAAATAGACGGTGGCGGCGACATCGAACGCCTTCTCTGGTGTTGTGATGAACGACCCATCCCAGTCCCTGGACTTCTCGTAAAAGTCGTCACTGTACTTGTAAAACGCAAATCCCCAGTGATCAGAATCACCCAGATAGGTTAGTCGGCAAAGGTGTGTCGGAATAGTCTCGGTCGGATCTTGTGTGTCTACATAGGCAAACGCTCCGCGAAACCGCAGGATCAAAGTTACAAGTGTGTGATCCCAATTCTCCGCGAGGTGCTTTTCTAAGCGGTCTTTCAACGCGAAGCGCACCGGTTCCGGGATCGGGCTTTGTGGCTTGAGAATCTTCCTTGCCGAAGGTTTGCTGACCGACGCACCTCGTGACTGCTGTTTCACGGGGTTTCTTGCGGTTGGAGCCTTGCTCTTGGGATAGCAGGCTGGATCAAGCGTGATGGGCCCACGCCTAAGCAGTGTCTTGATCGCATCTTCTTCAGGGTCAACGAGTACTCTCACAGCTCTGAACTCGGATTGATCTCCTGCATGAAAATAGATCCTCCCGTTCATTGTCTCGCCATCGACGACCGCCCACCCCCGACCACATTGCGGCTTTCGGCTTGGTTCCAACCAAGTGAATTCCCCAAATGGTCTCCCGTCGCGCTCAGATATCTCATAGCTGACATCAGCTTCGATGCCGCAGAACTTCAGCAACCCACGATCCGAATCGTGAATCCACAGCATCGGCGGCTCAAACAGCTCGATGCTGAACATTGGCATCTCGGTGATGCGCCACTGACCGATGAACGGGTTCGTTTTGCTCTTCGAAATCATAGCATCATTCAGTTACTTCGTCGGTGATCCTGTGCCACTTCACATTATCTCGATGCTCTATGGCCGTTGCCATAATGGTGATGAAGGTGGGCGGCGAATGCCGACCACGGAATCACACGCC